>NZ_VIGC02000013.1 GCF_006569185.2 Litorilinea aerophila
GGAACGGCGACGGGTGCGCAGCTACGAGCTGCGCCTACAAGAGAGGGCGCCGGTTTGTGGTAGGGGCGGCTCCCAGCCGCCCGATGGTGCCACACACAGGCACGTGAACGGGTACCGACGGCTGCGCTGTATGTAGGGGCGAATCATGATTCGCCCTACCGCCTACGAAAGAGCGGCCATGTCCCGTAGGGGCGGGCCGCCGTGCCCGCCCGCTTTCGTTCTGCAAATCTGTGGATTGAAACAAAGATGGTGAGAGGCCATGCAACCGACCCCACATTGTAATGAAGGCTGTGAGGAAAGCCGTGAGGAAAGCCGTGCTGAAGGAGTCCTCTTCCTGGTCAGCCTGGGACCCGGGGCCCACGACCAGATGACCCTGGCTGCCCGGGAAGCTGTGCGGCGGGCCCAGGTCATCATAGGCTATCGGGGCTACATCGAACAGATCCGGCCGCAGCTCCAGCCCTGGCAGACGGTGGTGGCCAGCCCCATCGGCCAGGAGCTGGCACGCGCAGAGGAGGCCGTCAACCGGGCGGCCGCAGGGGCCCGGGTGGCCCTGGTCAGCAGTGGGGACGTGGGCATCTACGCCATGGCCGGGCCGGTCTACGACGTGTTGCGGGCCCGAGACTGGCAGGGGGATGGTCCCCGGGTCGAGGTCTTGCCCGGCGTGAGCGCCATTCAGGCCGCCGCCGCACGGCTGGGCGCACCCCTCAGCCACGACTTCTGCACCATCAGCCTCAGCGACCTGTTGACCCCCTGGCCGGTGATCCAGCGGCGCATCCAGGCGGCTGCCTGGGGCGATTTCGTCATCGGCTTCTACAACCCCCGCAGCCGGGGCCGAGATTGGCAGCTACGCTGGGCTGTGGATTGCCTGCGCCAGTATCGTTCTCCCCATACGCCGGTGGCCATCGCCCGGCAAGTGACCCGTCCGGATGAGGCGATTCAGGTCACCACCCTGGGCCAGG
Source organism: Litorilinea aerophila (assembly GCF_006569185.2). Classification (NCBI taxonomy): domain Bacteria; kingdom Bacillati; phylum Chloroflexota; class Caldilineae; order Caldilineales; family Caldilineaceae; genus Litorilinea; species Litorilinea aerophila. The sequence goes on from NZ_VIGC02000013.1 coordinate 960, forward strand.
TCGACGTGGCCCAGGTGGATATGTTCACCCTGGTGCTGGTGGGCAACAGCCAGAGCTACCTGCTGGCCGGCCATCTGGCCACGCCCCGCGGCTACAGGGACCTGACGGCCGTTGGGAACCTCCCTGGCGATCCAGGCAGCCGGTGACGGCGCTTCAGGTCCGGCGGTACTTCTCCATCACGTTGCCGTAGCGGTGGACCGTCTGGGCGACGGCCTGTTCCCGCAGGTAGTGGCGCAGCTCCAGGCGGCCGTTGGCCAGCACGGGGCCCTCCACCACGCTGACGCCCGCTTCGTTGAGGGCCTGGCGCAGCGCCGGGGAAAGGGGCCCCAGGGCCCGGCAGCGGTCGTAGGGCGGGGCCGCGGCCCCCAGCCGGGCGATGAGGCCGGCTTCCTCTTCCACCACCACCTGAATGCCGGCCACCCCATGCAGCCAGTGCCAGGCTTCCAGGTCCGGCCCCAGGCTGAGGGTGAGCCGTGCGCCCACAGTCGCCGCGGCCAGCACCGCCTGCGCCAGGGCGGCCGGCTCGACCCCGGCTTCCGCCCGCACCAACACGCCCCGCAGGGGGCGATAGCGGAAGAGGTTCAGCTCGCCCAGGAGCTGGCTGGGATCGTGGGCGCGGCGGAAGTGTTCATCCCACGCCCAGGCGTAGCTCCCGGCCGCGGCCCGCAGGGTGGCGGCGTGGGGTTCGCCCAGTTGGTTGACCAGGCGCTCCAGCAACGTGGCCACCCCCTCGGCGGGCTCGGCCTGTTGCCGGGGCAAGGTGACCTGCCGCCAGGTCCCAAACTGCAGCACATAGTTGGGGCCGCCTGTCTTGGCGCCGGGCCCCACGTTGGAGGCCTTCCAGCCGCCAAAGGGCTGCCGCCGCACGATGGCGCCGGTGATGTGGCGGTTGACGTAGGCGTTGCCCACCTGGATCTGCTCCTTCCAGCGCTCGATCTCCCGGTCGTCCAGGGTGTGGATGCCGCCGGTGAGGCCAAAGGCCACACCATTGGCCAGCTCGATGGCGTGGTCCAGGTCGTCCGCGCGCATCAGTCCCAGCACAGGGCCGAAGCACTCGGTCTGGTGGAAGAAGGAGCCGGGCTGCACCCCCAGCTTGATGCCGGGCGTCCACAGGCGGTGGCCCTGGGGCTCGCGGACCTCTTCCCCGGCCAGGGGGACAGGGCGAGGCTCCAACAGCCACTCCTCGCCCGGGTCCAGGGTGGTCAGGGCCCGATACAGCTTCTGGCTGGGCGGCTGGGTGAGGGGGGTGATGACGCTGGCCAGATCCCAGACGGGACCCACCGCCAGGCTGGCCGCGGCATCCCGGAGCTGGCGTCGAAAGACCGGGTCGTCGTAGACCTCTGTCTCCAGGATGGCCAGGCTGGCCGCGGAGCATTTCTGGCCGTTGTGGCCGAAGGCCGAACGCACCAGGTCCTTGATGGCCTGATCCCGGTCGGCCATGGCGGTGACGATGAGGGCGTTTTTGCCGCTGGTTTCGGCGAAGAGGCGCAGGTCGGGCCGCCAGCGCTGGAAGAGGCGCGCGGTCTCGATGCTGCCGGTAAGGATCACGGCCGCGGTGCGGGGATCGGTCACCAGCTTCTGCCCCACCTCGTTGTCGGGGCAGGGCAGAAACTGGAGCGCCTCCTGGGGGATGCCCGCGGCCCACAGGGCCTGGACGAGCTGCCAGCCCACCAGCACAGCTTCGGGGGCGGGCTTCAGGATCACGCTGTTGCCGGCCATGAGCGCGGCCAGCACGCCGCTGGCGGGGATGGCCAGGGGGAAGTTCCAGGGAGGCGTCACCACCACCACGCCCAGGGGATCCATGGCACAGTCGGCCACCGCCTCGCCCAGGTCCAGGGCATGGGCGTAGTAGCGGGCAAAGTCCATGGCTTCAGAGACCTCGGGGTCGGCCTCGGCGGGGACCTTGGCCCCGTCCAGCATCATGGCGCCGATGAGGTCACCCCGGCGCCGGCCCAGCTCCTGGGCTGCGGCCAGCAGCAGCTCCTTGCGTTCGGCCACGGGGCGCCGGGCCCAGGTTCGCTGGGCTTCCACCGCAACGGCCAGGGCCTGGTCCACCAGCCCGGCGTCGGCCAGGGCATGGCGGTAGGCGACCCGGTTCGGGCGAGAGGGGTCCACGCCCACGGCCGTTTCGCCGGTGTGGACGAACTCCCCGCCGATCTGGAGGGGGATGGATTCGGGCTCCCGTTCCTGCCAGCGTCGGGCCACAGACTCGATCCAGGCCTGGTTTGGGGGGAGGGACCAGTCGGTGTCGGGCTCGTTGAAGAAGCCCGGGGGCCGGCCCGGGGCGTCCGCGGTCGGGGAGGCTGCCGTCTCGGTCAGGCGATTCTGGGTGCGGTTGGGGCTGGTTTTGACCGTCTCCACCGCCTGGCAGGCGGCCAGGAATTGATCCCGCTGCCGGATCCAGGCCGGGCTGCCCGGCTCCATGGCGAAGAGGTCGTGGAGGAAATTCTCGGGCGCGGTGTTTTCATCCAGGCGGCGGACCAGGTAGGCGATGGCGCTGTGGAAGTCTTCCGCCTTGACCACCGGCGCGTAGAGGAGCAGGCCGCCGGCGGCATCCCGCACGGCCCGGGCCTGGTGGTTGGCCATTCCCTCCAACATTTCAAACTCCACGAACTCCTCCACGCCCCGCTCGGCCCGCAGGGTGAGGGCGTAGGCCACGTCAAAGAGGTTGTGGCTGGCCACGCCCAGGCGCACCGCCCGGGCATGTTCGGGCCGACAGCCGTACTCCACCATGCGCTTGAAATTGGCGTCGGTCTCCAGCTTGGTGGTGTAGGGCGCCTGGGGCCAGCCCCGCAGGGAAGCCTCCACCTGCTCCATGGCCAGGTTGGCGCCCTTGACCACCCGGATCTTGATGGGCGCGCCGCCCTGGTCCACCCGCCGGATGGCCCAGGCGGTCATCTCCTGTTGCAGGCCAAAGGAGTCGGGGATGTAGGCCTGGAGGACGATGCCGGCGGAGAGCTGCTGAAATTCGGGTTCCTCCAGCGCCTCCCGGAAGGCATCCAGGGTCAGGTGGAGGTCCCGGTACTCTTCCATGTCCAGGTTGACGAACTTGGGGGTCACCCGGCCGTCCGGGTGGCGATAGTGGTGGGCCAGGGCCTGGCGGTAGAGGCGGCGCAGCCGTTCCTTGATCTGCTCCACCGTCCGCCGGTAGCCCACCAGGTTGATCTGGCTGAAGATGGATGAGACTTTGACCGAAATGTATTCCACGTCCGGGCGGGCCAGGAGCGCCAGGTAGGCCTGCATGCGCCGTTCTGCCTCCCCTTCGCCCAGGATGGCCTCGCCCAGTTGGTTGAGGTTGAGGCGCACGCCGTCCCGGCGCCGTTTCTCCAGGTATTTGCGCAGGTCCCCTTCCTCTGCGGGCAGGATGACGGTACGGGTCTCCTGGCGCAGGCGGGCGATGATGGGGGGAACCACCAGGTTGGGCAGGTAGTGGCCCATCACCGCGCCCAGGGTCAGCGCGGTCCGCTCCCACCAGTCCATGTAGCCGGGTGGGCCGTACTCCTCCAGGAGGTGGCTGATCTGGTCGGCGATGCGGGCCGGCCGGTGGCTGCGGAAGGCCTGGTCCACCAGGGCGATGGTCAGCTCCTTGCCCTGGGGGTCGGCCATCATGCGGGCCAGCCGTTCGGCCTGCTCCTTCTCGGCGTGGGTCTGCTGGGCCCGGGCCTGGATGAGGAGCTCTTCGGCCAGGGAGACGGCCCGCTGGGGCAGGTCTGCGGGGATGGATGTGGGCGGCACAGGCGGCTTCTGGCTGGAGGTAGACATGGTCGTCGCTCCTTTCTCTCACGTCCACCGCGTCACGTCAACCGCGCCGTGGAAGCGACCAAGGCTTCTCCTGATATTGTAGCACAGTCTGCCAGCCCTTCAGTGGTATAGGGCACGAATGGGCGCGTCGGGCATTGGGGCGGATGTCCCCCTCTGCCATGGGACTTTGGTCCCTGCGCTGCAGGGGATTTCTGGGCTACACTGGCAGGGTGGGAATTGGGAGCCACAGCTTACACGGACAGGGCTGTAGAAAGCCCTGTTTCTCTGTGCCATCTTTGGCTCTACTGCAAAAAGGTCAAATGAGGACGCTGCCCCACGCAGATAAACGCTGATTAGAACAATTCTCTCCTGCGTTTCTTTGCGGCTTTGCGCCCTCTGCGCCTTTGCGTTGAAAAATGCCCTTTTTGCAGGGGAGTCATCTGTGTGATTTGTGGATCAAAATGAACGTGTAGAGACGCAATGGAGGGGGAGATCCCATGGAATCTGGTCATCCACGCCTGTCTGCGGTCTTTGCCGGGCAGGGCCATCGTTTTGTCTATGAGCAGGCACCCCTGTTGGTCTACTGGGAGGCCACCCAATCCTGTGCCCTGGCCTGCATCCACTGCCGGGCTGAAGCGGTGCCCCGGCGCAATCCGCTGGAGCTGACCACGGCTGAGGCCCAAGGGCTGCTGCGCCAGATCGCGGCGTTTGGCGGGCCAAGGCGACCCCACCTGGTGATCACCGGCGGCGACCCCCTGCGTCGCCCCGATCTCTTCCCCCTGATCGATTACGGCCACAGCCTGGGCCTCTCCATTTCCGTGACGCCCGCCGGCACCCAGGAGCTGACGCCCCAGGTGATCCGGAAGCTGAAGGCAGCCCGGGTGGAGAGTGTGGCCCTGAGCCTGGACGGCTCCACCGCGGAGCGGCACGATGCCTTCCGGGGGGTGGCCGGCTCTTTCCGCTGGACCCTGGCCGGAGCCCGTGCCGTGGTGGAGGCCGGCATCCCACTGCAGATCAACACCATGGTCACCGCCCAGACCCTGGACGACATCCCCCGCATCCATGAGTTGCTCCAGGATGTGGGCATTACCCGCTGGGCGCTTTTCTTCCTGATCGCCACGGGGCGAGGCGCCGGGCTGGCCGAGGTGACGCCGGCGGAAGGTGAGCGGCTGCTGGTCTGGCTGAGCCAGCTGGCCCGGGATCCCCAGACAAAGTTCGTGATCAAGACCACCGAGGCCCACCACTACCGGCGCATTGTCGTTCAGCAGATGGCCCGCCGGCTGCCTCCAGAAGCGATCCTGGCCTCTCCGGCTGGCCGCGCCTTCGGCATTCGCGACGGCAACGGCATTGTCTTTGTCTCCCATGTGGGACAGGTCTTTCCCAGCGGCTTCCTCCCCCTGGCGGCTGGGAATGTGCGCCGCCACCCCCTGGCCTCCATCTACCGGGAGAGCCCCCTTTTCCAGGCCCTGCGGGACGCCGACCGACTCAAGGGCAAGTGTGGGATCTGTCCCTTCCGGGCTCTCTGCGGCGGCTCTCGGGCCCGGGCCTACGCAGCCACCGGCGACCCGTTGGAGAGCGATCCCCTCTGCCCCTATCAGCCGCGCGCTGGGGATGTCCCTCTGGCGTAGGTGCCTCTACTGGTGTGATGCCTCCCTCACGGAGGGGGCAGGGGCTCCAGCAGGCGGACATCGACCGTGGTTTCGGTGCCCTCCACGGGCATGCCATCCTGGCGTACCGGGCCCAGCACGATGCGGCGGGGGAAGGGCGGGGTATCGGACAGCTGCACCCGGACGAAGAGGCGGTTCGCATAGCGCATCTGCTCCCGGACCGTGGCGAAGAGGCCCGGCACGGTGAAGGGCGCCGCCTGCGCGGTCTCCACCGGCTGAGGTGGCCCCCAGCCCTGGCCATCCTGGCCGTACTGCAGGGTGCCGGAGACAATTTCACCGTCCCGTACCCACACCTCGTGGCGTCGACGCTCCTGAGGCCGCTGGACTTCCACTACCACATGGTAGCTGGCCAAGGGCGCGGCCTGCCAGGCGGCTTCTGCCTGGGCCAGTTCGTCTTCTGATGCCCCGGCCAGGCCGCAGGCAGCGAGAACCAGCCCCGCAAGGGCCGTGACCAGCAGGGCGGCCAGGTGCGCCCGAGCAGAGAAGACGGCGTTGGATCGATGGCGTGTGCGGTTCATGATTCCTCCCGGGCTCGCAAGAGTCGTGATGAGTTGGCCAGGATGCCCAGGTCCGGCAGGGACTGGGCCGCCGCGGCCAGGGCGGGGGGCAGGAAGCCCAGGGCGGCCAGGCTCAAGCCCACCAGGTTGTACAGCGCGGTGAAGCCGAAATTCATCTTCACCACCCCCACCGCCCGGCGGGCCAGGCGAAACACCGCCGGGACCAGCCGCCAGTCGTCCCGCATCAGGACCACGTGGGCCGCCTCCATGGCGATGTCCGTGCCGGCCGCGCCCATGGCGATGCCCACGTCCGCCTGGGCCAGGGCGGGCGCGTCGTTGACCCCGTCGCCCACCATGACCACCGTGTGGCCCTGGGCCTGGTACTCCTTGACCACGGCCACTTTATCTTCAGGCAAAAGTTCGGCCTGATAGGTCAGGCCCAACGTCTCTGCCAGGGCGGCGGCGCTGAACCGGTTGTCCCCGGTCAACAGCCGAATTTCCCGCAGCCCCAGCCCACGCAGGCGCTCTATCGCCTCGGCTACCTCGGGCCGAGGCGTATCGGACGCGGCCAGGATCCCGATGGGCCGGCCGTCCTCGGCCACGTAGAGGAGGGTCTTGCCCTGGGTTTCCAGGGCGGCAGCGCCATCAGCCGGGGCCGCCACGAAACGGCGGCTGCCCACCTGGATCTGGTGGCCGTTCACCCGGGCCTGGATACCCAGGCCGGGCATGGCGGCAAAATCCTGGGCTGGATAGGCCGGAACGCCCCACGCCTGGGCCGCCTGGCGCACCGCCTCGGCCAGGGGGTGTTCCGAATCCCGTTCTGCCGCAGCCGCCAGGGCCAAAACCTCGGCGGCAGGGCGGCCATCCAGGGGAATGACATCGGTGAGCTGGGGGCGGCCCAGGGTCAGGGTACCGGTCTTGTCGATGAGGAGCACATCGGCCCGGGCCAGCAGCTCCAGGTACTTACCTCCCTTGATGAGGATGCCCCGACGCGCGCCGGCGCCGATGGCCGCCAGCATGGCGATGGGCGTGGCCAGGGCAAAGGAGCAGGAACAGGCCACCACCAGCACCGCCGCCGTGGCCAGGGGGTCCCGCCGCAGGAGCCAGGTGAGCAGGGCGATGAGGGCCACCACCGGCAGGAAATAGCCGGAAAAACGGTCTGCCAGGCGTTGGACATCGGCCCGGTTGGCTTCTGCCTCCTCCACCAGGCGGATGACCCGGCCGAAGGTAGTGTCCGGGCCCACCCGGGTGGTGCGGATGCGCAGCCGGCCCAGCTCCACCAGGGTGGCCGCGAAGACCGGCGTCCCCGGCCCAGCCTCCACGGGCATGGCCTCGCCGGTGATGGTGGCCTGGTTGACCGTGGCCTGGCCGTCGATCACCTCCCCATCCACCGGGATCTGTTCCCCCGGGCGGACGACCACCACGTCACCCACCTGGACCTCCTCCGCGGGCACCTCCTGGAGGGCGCCGTTTCGTTCCACCCGGGCCCGCCGGGGCGCCAGGGCGGTCAGCTCCCGCACGGCCCGCCGGGCCCGCTCCGCGGTGAAGCGTTCCACCCCGTCGCCGACGCGCATGAAGAAGACCACGATGGCGGCAGTGACCCACTCGCCCACCAGCAGCGCGGCCACCACGCCCACGCTCATGAGGGTGTGGGAGATGACCTGGCCCCGCCAGGCGGCCCGCAGCACGTTGCGCAGCACCGGATACCAGCCCACCAGCACCAGGGCCACGCCCAGGGTGAAGGGCACCCGTTCGGTGACCGCATCCAGCAGGCCCAGCCATTCGCCGGCCACCACCACCAGCAGCACGGCGCCGAAGACCAGGCCGGTGTAGAAGAGCACGGCCCGGGGCAGCCCGGCAGCCGGCTTTTCCGTGGCCGAAGTCCCCGCCCCCTCCGGTCCCGCCGGGACGCGATAGCCGGCCCGGGCCACGGCCTGGCGGATGGCGGCCAGATCCACCTGCTCCGGATCCAGCTCGACCACGGCCTTTTCGGCCGCCAGCAGGACTTCCACCTCCTGGACGCCAGGCAGGGCGGTCAGGGCCCGCTGCACGTGTTGACAACATTCGTGGCAGTCCATGCCCTGGATGGGCACTTCCAGCCGCTGGGCCTTCATTTTTCCACCTCCTGAACGGACGCTGTCACGCCCGACGTTGCGGGCGCTGGCGTCTCGACCTGGTACCGGGTGCACTCGTAGACGCCCCGGGCCACGTCGGCCAGCAGCTCTTCGGCCAGGCGCAGGAACTGCTCCACCCGGTCGTCGCTCAGCTGGTAGTGGACGTAGCGTCCCTGGGGCTGCCCGATGACTAGGCCGCAGTCCCGCAGGCAGCTCAGGTGGTTGGAGACGTTGGACTGGCTGAGGCCGGTCTCCTCCACGATTTGGGAGACGGTGCGGGGGCCGGCGCGCAGGGCCTCCAGAATGGAGAGGCGGGAAGGGTCGGCAAAGCCCCGGAAGAGTTTGGCCTTGAGGGCGGTGGCCTGGGGCGTCGGGTAAATCAGCATGGGTCACCTCCTTGATGATTCATGGATAACCCATTATATCATGATGTGATGATATATAACAAGAAGCGGGCGCTGGCGAAAGATAGATATCGGTCAAGGCCATCGGGATTCGTCCATTGGACGCCACTGTAGGGGCGCTGCTTGCTGCGCCCGTCATGGACCAGGCGCCTGTCGCTACTTCTGCAACGACAAATGGGCAACATACCCGCCGGCGGAATTTCGCCCGGCCGGCCGCCAGATGGCGCTGCAATGGGGTCCGTATGGCAGAATGGGGGCGTGGATTGGGAGTGCGAACAGACGTGAACAAAACAGATGGGAACAGAAAGGAGCCTTTTGTGCGGCGGATCAATCTGGGCGCGATTTGGGCCGAATTCGTCAACCTTTTCCTGATAACCGTGGGCATTGCCCTGGCGGCCGCCGGCTATGCCATCTTTCAGGTGCCCTTTAACATCTCTGCCGGCGGCATCGGCGGCCTGAGCATCGTGGTCAACCATTTTACCGGCGTCTCGGTGGGTCTGCTCTACGGCCTGTTGAACGTGCCCCTGCTGGTGCTAGGCTTCTACCAGCTGGGGCGCTGGCGCTTTTTAATGCGGACCCTGGTGGGGGTGGCCCTCTTTTCCCTTTTCACCGATTTATTTCTGCTCTACGTGCCCCATTTTGCCCCCGCCTTTCCCATCACCCAGGACCGGCTGCTGACCACCATCTACGGCGGCATTGTGGGAGGGATCGGCGGGGGGCTCATCTACCGGGCCGGTGCCACCGCCGGCGGCACCGGCATCCTGGGCCGGGTGATCCAGCTTCGCACAGGGGTGCCCTTGAGTCAGGTCTACCTCTACACCGATGGCCTGATCGTGGTGACCATGGGCATTGTCTTCGGGTGGGAGATCGCCCTCTACTCCATGCTGGCCCTCTTCCTCAACGGCCTGGCATCGGACTACGCGCTGGAGGGGCCCAGCAGCGTGCGCACGGCCATGATCGTCACCGACCGGCCGGACGCGCTCACCACCGCGTTGATGGAAGGGCTGGCCCGGGGCGTCAGCCGGTGGCCCATCCAGGGGGGCTACACCGGCCAGACCCGCCACATGCTCCTCTGCACCGTCTACCGGCCCCAGGTGCAGGAACTCAAACGGATTGTCGCCGAAACCGACGAGCAGGCTTTCCTGGTCATCGGCGATGCCCACCAGGCCCTGGGGGCCGGCTTTGTGCCCCTGAAGCGCCGACGTCGGCGGGGCTGATGTCGTGGGCGGAACCGCTGCTTGCGGCGAAAGAGGTTGTCCCTTCACAACCGTTGTCCTTTCGCGGCGTGCGCATCCTGTCCTGAAAGAGGACGCAGATTCACGCAGATTCAGCCCGGCATCCTCAGATGCCGACCCAGTCGCTGCGCAGCCGTTGCCGTCCCTGCACCTGTCCGGATTGGGTGCAACACGTGCGTAGGGCGGGTCTCTGGCCCGCCGTGGGTGGCCGGTTCGACCGCGACAGCGGGCGGGCACGGCGGCCCGCCCCTACGGGAACGGGCGCCCTTTTGGGCACCACCGTGCGGCCGGAGACCGCACCTACGACAGGAGCCGCCATCCGCGCAGATCGGACGCCACGGATAGGTGGGGCGGCTGTGAAATCGATGGGGCGGATCTGCAAAGATAGTGATGCGGCGTCATCCGTGGAATCTGGGGCTGAAAATAACAGGCAAAGATAGGGTATGGTTCACAATCGTCGGAGTTTGTCCATCGGATGCTGTAGGGGCGCTGCTTGCTGCGCCCGCCCAACCCGGACAGGGCGGCGCCCAGGGGGCTCCCGCCTCTGGGCCCCTGTCCCTACATCCTGCACCGACGATCTTGAACTATACCCGCAAAGATAGTGCCCCTTCAAAAGTGGCCTGTTCAGGTGTACAATGGGATTGGAACGTTCAACCCGGCAGAAGTTCGCCGAGGGTTTTCAGCCGTGGCTGTGCCGCCGAATTTCTGCCGTGGTATTGACGCCGAACAGTCGTCGTATGTTTTTGGCGGGGAGAACGGACCATGGACGTGCGACCGTCGCCCATCGCTGGCCTGTGGTATCCGGGTCGTCGGGAGCAGTTGGAGCAAGCCGTGGATGGCCTGCTGGCGCAGGCTCAGGTGGATCCGCCGCCCGGTGTCATCCTGGGCATCGTGGTGCCCCATGCCGGCCTGGCCTACTCCGGTGGCGTGGCCGCCCATGCCTTTCGCTGCCTGCAGGGCCTGCGGCCCGAGGTGGTGGTCATCCTCTCTCCCTTCCACCATCCCCACCCCGGCGCGGTCTTGACCAGCGGCCACGACGCGTACGCCACGCCCCTGGGGCTGGTCCCGCTGGCCCTGGAGATGCGCGTGGCGCTGGACGCCGCCCTGCGGGAGCGGTTGGGCCATGGCCTGACCCTGGTGCGTCGGGACCGGGAACACGCGGTGGAGATCGAGCTGCCCTTTTTGCAGCGGGTCCTGGGCTCGTTTCACCTGTTGCCCCTCATGTTGCGGGCCCAGGATGAGGCGACAGCGCGGGGGGTGGCCGAGGCGCTCAACCAGGTCCTGGCCGGGCATTCGGCCCTGCTGGTGGCCAGCTCTGACCTTTCCCACTTTTACCCGCAGGAGCGGGCCCGCCAACTGGATGCAGAGATCCTGGCGCGCATCCAGGCGCTGGATCCGGCAGGCGTCATCCAGGCGGAGGAGATGGGGCTTGGTTTCGCCTGTGGCCGGGGAGCGATTGCAGCGGTGCTGTGGGCCTGTCTGTGCCGGGGCGCCCATGGGGCGGCGGTGGTGGCCTACGGCACTTCGGGGGATGTGAGCGGGGATTTTTCCGCCGTGGTGGGCTATGGGGCGGCGGTGATCTGGCAGGTCCCCCAGATGGAGGACGAGGAGGAGATGCCATGATGGGCAATGGCTCGACCCGAGAGATGATTGCGCCCGGCGTGGTGCGGGGAAGCTGGTGGCATCGCCTGGCCGATGGGCGCATCCAGTGTGATCTTTGCCCGCGCTATTGCCGGCTGCGGCCCGGCCAGCGGGGCTTCTGTTTCGTGCGCCAGGCGGACGAGGAGGGAATGCTGCTCACCAGTTATGGCCGGGCCTCTGGCTTTTGCATCGATCCCATCGAGAAGAAGCCCCTCAACCACTTCTACCCGGGATCCAGTGTCCTTTCTTTCGGCACGGCCGGCTGCAACCTGGGCTGCCGCTTCTGCCAGAACTGGGACATCTCCAAGGCTCGCCAGGATGACCGGCTGAGCGATTGGGCGGCCCCGGAGCGGATCGCCCAGGCGGCCCGCCAGGCCGGCTGCCGCAGTGTGGCCTTCACCTACAACGACCCGGTGATCTTCGCCGAGTTCGCCATCGACACGGCCCGGGCCTGCCATGAGCTGGGGCTGAAGACCGTGGCCGTCACCGCCGGCTACATCACTCCCGAGGCCCGCCGGGACTTCTACGCGGTGATGGACGCGGCCAACGTGGATCTCAAGGCCTTCACCGAAGACTTTTACCACAAGCTCTGTTTCGCCCACCTCCAGCCTGTGCTGGACACCTTGATCTGGCTGGTCCACGAGACCGACGTCTGGGTGGAGGTGACCACCCTGCTCATCCCGGGACACAACGACTCTGAAGCGGAGATCGCCCGCCTGTGCGACTGGTTTGTGGAGCACCTGGGGCCGGATGTACCCCTGCACTTCACCGCCTTCCATCCGGACTTCAAGATGATGGACGTGCCCCACACGCCGGCGGCGACCTTGCGCCGGGCCCGTCAGCAGGCCCTGGCCGCGGGCCTCCATCACGTGTACACCGGCAACGTGTGGGACCGGGAGGGGCAGTCTACCTACTGTGCCGGCTGTGGCCGCCTTTTGATTGAGCGGAACTGGTATCACCTGGGCGCGTGGAACCTGGACGAGCAGGGCTGTTGTCGCTTCTGCGGCACCCGGCTGGCGGGCCACTTTGAGGCCCGGCCGGAGCAGTGGGGCCCGCGGCGGGAGCGCCTTTTCCTGTAAACCTTTCCATCCCCAACACTTCACAAAGGAGGTGCTCATGGCCAGGCTGGCCATCCATCGACCCATTCATCGACGCCGGGTGGTTCTCTTCCTGCTCCTGGCCTTTGGCCTGGCCTGGGCCACCGCCCTGGTCATCTACGGCATGGGCGGGCTAAACGGCGGCCCGGCCCTGGTGCCGGGCGTCCTCAACCTGGCCACCGTGCTGGTGGCGCTGGTCTACATGCCGGCGCCGGCCCTGGCCCACGTCCTGACCCGGCTGTGGACCCGGGAGGGCTGGCAAGGGAGCGGGCTCCGGCCCCATCTGCGCCGGGCCTGGCCCTACTGGCTGGCTGCCTGGGTGTTGCCGGCCCTGTTGACCCTGCTGGGCAGCGGGCTCTACTTCCTGCTCTTTCCCCACCAGTTCGACCCCTCCCTGGGCGTGCTGCGCCAGTTGCTGGCGCAGGCCGGCCGGGCGGAGCCGCCCATCTCCCTGTCGGCGCTGGCGGCCCTGCAGCTCATCCAGGCTGTGCTGTTGGCGCCCCTGGTCAACGGCCTCTTCACCTTTGGCGAGGAATTCGGCTGGCGGGCCTACCTGCAGCCGAAGCTGCTCCCCCTGGGCTGGCGGCCGGCCATGGTGCTCATGGGGATCATCTGGGGCCTGTGGCATGCGCCCCTCATCGCCATGGGGCACAACTACGGCGTAGGATACCCGGGCGCGCCCTGGAGCGGCATCCTGGCCATGATCTGGTTCACCTTTGTGGTGGGGACCTTTCTGGGCTGGTTGACGGTGCAGGGGCGGAGCGTCTGGCCGGCGGTCATCGGCCATGCGGCCATCAACGGCGTGGGAACCTTCCCGGCTCTCCTGACCCAGGGGGAGCCCAACCCCCTGCTGGGTCCGCTGCCGGTGGGCCTGATTGGCTCGGCCGGCTTCACCCTGGTGGCCCTGTGGTGTCTGTGGCGTGAACCGACCGGGGGCGCGGGGGACGAGGAGGGGTAAGACGGCTCAGCGTAAATAGACCGCAGTAGAAGAGCCGCCCATGGATTCCGTCATGGTGCGTGATGGCTCGTGCGTGGTGCGTGTATTTGTTCACGCACCACGCACGAGCTTATTTGGACGACCCGATGTGAATAGACGACGCGTCCGGGCGCTGCCGTTGAAAAGGAGGCCCGGTTACTGGCTGAAGGGATCGTGGTTCACCGGCGGGATGCTCTTCAGGTAGGCGGCGATGGCCAGGGCGTCCTCTTCCGTCAGGTGGCTAAAGCTGCGCTCGATCTGGGTGGCCATGGTGCCGACTATCTGGCTGCCATCGGAGAGCATGCCGGTGCGCAGGAAGGTGGCGATCTCCTCTTCCGTCCAGAGGCCGATGCCGGTCTCGTCGTCCGGGGTGATGTTGGCGGCAATTTCGTCCTCGTTGATGGGCTTGCCGGCCAGGTACATCTCCATGTTGGGGCTGCCGTCTTCGTTGGTGGGCGTGTGGCAGCGGCCACAGCGGGCCAGCTTCACCAGGATCTCACCCCGGGCCACAGGGTCGGTGGGGCTTTCGGCCGGGGGCGGCGGGTCTGGGGTGAAGGCCGCGGGCTCAGCCTGCAGTTCCCGGGCCGGCACGGCATTTTCCACCGGCTCCAGCGAGAGGAGGTAGGCGGCAATGTCCAGCGCCTCTGGATCCGGGAGGGCGCTGTAGTCCCGGTAGGGCATGATGGGGAAGAGTTGGGTGCCGTCGGGGCGGACGCCCAGCCGCAGCGCGTCGGCGATCTGGGTTTCGGTCCAGCCGCCCAGGCCGGTTCCCTCGTGGGGCGTGATGTTGCGGGCATAGACCACGCCGTAACTTCCCTCGAAGCGGTTGCCGCCGGCCAGGGCGCCCAGGTCCCGGTTGAAGTGACAGCCGCAGCCGCCGGCGATGGTGACCAGGTAGGCGCCTGCTTCAGGGTCGCCGTGGGCCACGGCCTCGGCAGTGGGCTCTGGGGCTGTTGCCTCGGCCGCGGGGGGCTCTCCTTCGGCCACAGGCATCACCGGCTGGCAGGCGCCCAGGGCGAACAGGAGCACCATCAGCAGGCCAAGCCAGACGGGCGTCATGCCCAGGAGATGGTCACGGGGACGGGACGGGCCGGTGCCTGTCCGGTAGGCGGTATCGGGGGAAGCAGGTGGTACGCTTTCCAATGGGCCTCTTGTGGACATCGGTTCATTCTCCTTTGTACGATGGGATGGTGTGGGTTGGGTGCAACCGGGGCCGATGGGCACAACGATAGCACACTTTGTAACGACGTCCAAGGGGCTTTTGGATCTCCCAATATATCGTCGGGGATTTTGACAGCCTTTTGACAGGCTGTAGACTGTCTGTTGTGACGTATGATCGTCAAATGAAATAAAGCAGTGGCTTTTGTAGCAGACCCCATCAAGGGCTGGTTCCATCCGTCTTTGTATGCAAAGGCCGCGGCCCAACCGATACACGCCTGCCGCCGACAGGGAACGGCTATGGACTTGACAGACAAGAACATTTTGGTGGTTGAAGATAACCTGGCCTTCCTGGAAGTCCTTCGGGATGTGTTGGAGATGGAAGGGTACACCGTCCACGTGGCCCTGAACGCGGCCGAAGGGCACTCCCTGATCCAGGGGATGCGGGTGGATCTCCTCATTACGGACATGCTGTTGCCCGATGGCAACGGCGCCGACCTGATCGCGGCGTTGCAGGAACGCTCCCCGGCCACCAAGATCGTGGCCATGTCCGCCAGCACCTTTCATCGGGTGGGGCCAGAACAGGCTGCCCAAGACCTGGGCGTGGACCGGGTCCTGGCCAAGCCGTTCGACCTGGACACCCTCCTCGACCTGGTTGCCGAGCTCCTATCTGCGGGCTCTACCACCGGCGAATAGCCTGCCAATCTGACAGCTAAATGTAAGCAAAATCGTTTGACATGGGCGATCCCGCTTGATAATCTGTACGGTGTAAGCGGTGTGCGGACCAGCGGTTGCGGTGAGGCCCAAACCATGGGAGTGCCCGTAACATGAGGATGTCCGCAACGTAAGCGAGTACAGGAGAGCGGTCGCAGCCAAGTGGCCGCCATAGGGCGCCCATGAGCGGCGCCGGCAAAATGGAGAGCGGCAGATCCTTCATGCTACGATGGCATCTGATCTACACCAAGCCCCACAAGGAAGCCCTGGTCAGCCAGCAGCTTGAAGAGCGCGGGTTGGAGGTGTTTTTCCCGGTCCTGTATGTGGATCGGGGGTACAATCGGGGGGTGCGTACGGAGCCTTTCTTCCCCCACTACCTGTTCGTCCGGGTTGATCTCCAATCGGAACAAGCCACCGGCCTGCGCTGGCTCGTGGGGGTTCGCTCCCTGGTCCATTTTGACGGCCAACCGGCCGTGGTCCCCGACGTGCTCGTCGCGGCCCTGCAGGAACGCCTTTCTCCTTACACGGAGAAGGTGGTTCCCAAGCACAAAATCCGTTTTACGCCGGGCCAGAAGGTGCTGATCCGGCGGGGCCCCTTCCAGGGGTTTGAGGCCATCTTTCAAAAAGGGCTGCGGGGCAGCCAGCGGGTCCAGGTCTTGTTGAATCTCCTGGGCCAGTGGACACGGGCCCAGGTCCATGTGGACGCGTTGGAGCCCGTGTCGGGTAAGGCGCCCCCGGCGTTGGCCGCGGTGTGAATCTGGGTGTATGTGGGATGCAGCCAGACGATGAGAGTGCAAACCGCGTAAGACCCCCCTCGGTCTAAGACAGACCACCGGTTACAACCGCCATTCGCCAAGTGGATAGGGAGTGGTTCACGTACGGATCGTCCTGAACAGGGCGAGCCACAGGAATGTTTTTGCCTGAAAAAGTCCCCTGAATTAGAGCCCCGGGTGGCCCACGCCGCCGGGATCTGGGACTCGTCCACGCCGGCCCGATGGAGAGGCCGGGGGGCGATGTCGTTCAGGGGATGTGATACGGACAGCCCCGCTCCTGCTGTAGCACGATGCGCGCAGGAACGGCGGAGCCTGCCCGGCACCCGTTGCCGGATGGAACGCCCAGGTGTCCCATCGGCCCTACTGAGAATCCGGATAAACATGCCCATTCATTCATGCAGATGTCTTCTCTCATAGCGGGCCTCCGGCTCTACATCTCCCGCCAGGCCAGCAGCCTGTGGCGCTACTGGCTGGAGCAGCTGGTCTTTGCCGTGGCGGGGTGGATCCCCACGGTGGTGGGCATCGGGGTGCGTGCTGTGCTCTACCGGCTCATCCTGCAGATGGAGGGGGTGGCTGCCATTGAGCAGGGGGTGCGGATCCGCTTTGCGGATCAGGTGCGCCTGGGGCGCAACGTCTACCTGGACCAGGGTGTCTACCTCCACGCCTGCCCGGATGGCATCCAGATCGGCGACAATACCTTTGTGATGCACGGCGCTGTCCTGCATGTCTACAATTTCCGCGGCCTTCCCCACGCCTTCATCCGTATCGGCGCCGACAGCCTGATCGGCGAGATGAACGTATTGCGGGGGCAGGGCGGCATCACCATCGGCAACCGGGTCTACACCGCCCCGCTGGTCCAGTTGCTGGCCGTCAACCACGTCTACTCGGACCCTGACCGCCCCATGGTGGAGCAGGGGATCACGGCCGAGGGCATCGTGGTGGAAGACGATGTCTGGATTGGCGCCGGCGCCATCGTGACCGACGGGGTGCGCATCGGCCGGGGCGCGGTGGTGGCTGCCGGCGCCGTGGTCACCCGGGACGTGCCTCCCCACACGGTGGTGGGCGGGGTTCCGGCCCGGGTTTTGAAGCAGATTGACGGCTCGGCGGAGTCCACCCCGCCACCAGGCCGGCCCATTTATTTTTGAGGTTCATCTCCCCAATGTGCGAACCGCTTTGGTTTCCTGCCAAACCGGGGTGGGTAGCGCATATTTGTGGCAGATGAGCAATTTTTGAAAGGAGTCGCACCCATGACCATGCTCTCGGTCGTCATCCCCGCCCTCAATGAAGAAGACGGAATCCAGGACATCATGCGCCGGGTGCTTGCGGTGCGTCCCCAACTGCAGGAGGTGGGCATTGATGAACTGGAACTGATCGTGGTGGACGACGGTTCCACCGACCGGACGGCGGCCCTGGTTGCCGCGCAGCCCGGTGTCCGGCTCATCCGCCACACCCGGAACTCGGGCTATGGCGCTGCCCTGAAGACGGGTTTCTCTGCGGCCCGGGGCGAGTGGATCGGCTTCCTGGATGCCGACGGCACCTACCCGCCCGAGTATTACCCCGCCCTCTGCCAGGCCGCGACGACCCAGGAGGCGGACATTGTCATCGGCTCCCGCATGGCGGGCGCGGAAAGCCAGATGCCAGCCGTGCGCCGCCTGGGCAACCTCATCTTCGCCCGCCTGGTGAGCCTGATCAGCGCCCGGCGCATCACCGATTCGGCCAGCGGCATGCGCATCTTCCGCCGGGAGATCCTGCCCCGGCTCTACCCGCTGCCCGATGGCCTGAACCTGACCCCGGTGATGAGCACCCGGGCCCTGCATGAGCGCCTCCACATGGTGGAAGTGCCCATCCCCTACAGCGAGCGGGTGGGGCGTTCCAAGCTCAGCGTGGTGCGGGACGGCATGCGCTTTGCCCAGTCCATCGTCTGGACGGCCCTCTACTACAACCCGGTGCGCCCCCTGGGGCTCATCGGCGCGCTGGCCCTGGCCGTGGCCGCGGCCATCGGGCTGGGGCTGGTGGTGGCCCGGCTCAGCGGCATCGACTACGTGGGGCCGCTGGGGGCATTTGCCCTCTTCACGGCCCTGGTTCTGGCCGTGGCCGGGGTGAGCATCCTGGCCCTGGGCATCAGCTTCAACTACTTCGTGGCCCTCTTCCATAAACGGCCGGTCCACCAGGGGTTGTTCGGCCGGCCCATCCTGCGGGCCCGGCTGGATCAACACTTCGGCTGGATTGGGCTGCTGGCTTTTGGGCTGGGGGTGCTGCTGGCGGTGGCCAGCCTGAGCTTCGGCATGATGGGGTGGAGTGTCAGCCGCCTCTGGCTCTATTACCTGGTGAGCGCCTGTCTGGCCCTGGTGGGCATCCAGCTCATGATTGCCTGGATCCAGATGCAGATCCTGGACACGTTGCGCATTCGAGACGAATTGGTGGCGGAGGACATGCTGGGCAAGGCGCAGATGCCCGCCGAACCGGTGGCCGAGGCCGTGAGTGGCGCCCCCTTGAAGGTCGAGGCCATGCCATAGGGCTCTCCCAGTGGCTGGAAAATTATCTTTTGTCCTTCGTCTTTTGCCCATAGAGACCGTACAAACGGTCAGGGAGGAGTAGACTGTGGCACAGCGAGAAGCCAGAGTGCCCAACGTGGACCTGGCACCCGATATCCGAGACAACCTGGGGACGCGGCGGATTCCCCCCCTGCGGCCTTCCCTGTTCCCCGATGCAGGCGTCAGCGTTCAGACCCTCACCTCATCCCGTCGGCCTGAAGGGCTGGTGGACGTGCTGCTGGTCAACCCCCCCACGGAGGATGGGGGCATCTGGATCCGCAGCCAGCACCGGGTGGGCCGCCGTAGCCGGGAGAACATGATCTGGCCCCAGGTGGAGCTGGCCCAGATGGCGGCCCTCCTGGCGCCGGATTACAAGGTGGAGATCATCGACGCCAACGCCGAGCGCATGGGCTGGCCCGAGTTCAAAAAGCTGCTGGAGGAGAAGCGGCCCAAGTACTACCTGACCCAGGTGACCGCGCCCACCCTCCAGAACGACATGTACGGCGTCTTCCTGGCCAAGTCCCTGGGGGCCAGAACCATGGCCTTCGGCACCCACGTCACCCCCATGACCCTGGAGACCATGCGCCCCTTCCCCGCGCTGGATTTTGTGCTGCGGGGCGAGCCGGAGATCACCCTGCGGGAGCTCCTGGACCGGCTGGAGGACAAGACTCCCAGCGACCCCCGGGTGCGTAAGATGCTGGCCGAGACCTCCCATCTCCAGACCCGGCGGATGGGCAAAGAGGTCATCAGCGACCGCTTCCCGGTCCCGGCGGAGGAGTCGCCCTTCGCGTCCATCCTGGGCCTGGCCTGGCGTCGCGGGGATGAGATTGTCATCAACCCGGACCGACCCTTCATCCCGGACCTGAACGACCTGCCCATCCCCCTGCACGAGCTGCTGCCCCTGGACAAGCAGCGCATGCCCATGATCAAGGGGCCGTTCACCTTCATCGTCACCAGCCGGGGCTGCCCGGCCGGCTGCAAGTACTGCATCAAGCACGTGACCTACCAGAACACCGTGCGGGTGCGTTCGGCCGAAAACATCGTGGAGGAGCTGGAATACCTGAAGCGGCTGGGCATCCACAACATCCACATGTATGCGGACCTGTTTACCGTCAACCGGGACCACGTGGTGGAGCTCTGCAACCTCATCATCGAGCGGGGGCTGAAGATCCGCTGGACCTGCAACAGCCGGGT
This sequence comes from Litorilinea aerophila, assembly GCF_006569185.2. Classification (NCBI taxonomy): domain Bacteria; kingdom Bacillati; phylum Chloroflexota; class Caldilineae; order Caldilineales; family Caldilineaceae; genus Litorilinea; species Litorilinea aerophila. The sequence continues at coordinate 20,705 of NZ_VIGC02000013.1, forward strand.
GGATTACGTGGATGAGGAGATGTTGCGGCTCATGGGGCAGGCCGGCTGCTGGATGATCTCCTGGGGGATCGAAAGCGCCAACGAGATGATCCTGAAGCGGGCCCGCAAGGGATACAAAAAGGAGCAGGCCTTTCTGGCCCTGCGCTGGGCCAAGGCGGCGGGCATCAAGAACTGGGGCTACTTCATCATCGGCCTGCCGGGCGAGACCGAGGAGTCCATCCGGGAGACCATCGACTACGCCAAGGAGCTGCCCCTGGACATCGCCCTGTTCCACATCGCCGCACCGTACCCGGGCACGCCCTTCTTCTACGAGGTGGTGGAGAACAACTGGTTCCGCCCTGGCACCAAATGGGAAGAGGTGGACATGGATCAGTCCACCGTGTTAGATTATGAGAACCTGACGGCCGAGCAGTTGGAGTACTGGCAACGGCGGGCGACCTGGGAATGGTCCATGCGGCCGGGTCCCATCTTCACCTTCCTGAAGGGGCTGAACAGTTGGGCCGGCTTCAAGAGCGCGATGAGTGTGGGCTGGCAGATGCTCCAGTTCGCCCGGGGGTAAGCCCATGGCGGGGCTGCCAGCGCAGCCATTGGGCCTGGGCGGACGGGACAGGTAGGAGATGATGGCCGGCCGGCTGCATCCGGCGATCCGAAATCTCTATCTTACCAGCGGCGCGCTCTTTGTCCTGAGCGGGCTGGTGGGCGTCTGGGCGGCGGCCGACCGCGACCTGGCGTGGATGCGGTTTGTCATGCTCAGCCTGGCCTGGCTGGGCTCGGCAGTGCCGCTGGTGGTGCGTCACGGACGCAGTGGCGTCCTGGCCCTGGCAGGGTTGATGGCCGCGGTAGCTGCCGGCCTGGCGGGGGGAAGCCTCTTCCTGGGGCTGCTCCCGGGTGAAAACGTGGCCGCCGCCCTGGTGACCTTGCTGCCACTTGGCCTGGGCGGCCTCCAGTGGCTCATCCAACGGGGACAGCTGGGATGGGCCTGGCCGACCGGGCTCAGCCTGGCGGCAGCGGTGGCGGCGCTGGCGGTGGCCCAGGAACGCAGCGCCTGGATCGCCCTGGGAGCCGGCCTATGCCTGGCTGCCCTGCTGAGCTGGCGCCATGGCCCGGCCCGGCTGCTTCGCTGGCCCTGGGCCGTGGACCTGGCCGGGTTGGCGGGGATCCTGGGGGTGGCCGGCCTGTGGGTGGGGCTGAGCCTCCGGCCCGAGCTCATCGCCGGCGGGTGGAATCGTCCGGTCATCTGGCACGATGCCCTGATCCTGCTCCAGGACTATCCCTTGACCGGCGTGGGGCTGGGGCAGACGGCCATGGTGCTCTCTTCATATGTCTACCTGTTCCATGTGCCCTTCCTCTACCAGACCTACAACCTGTTTTTGCAGGTGGCGGTAGAGCAGGGCCTGCCGGGGCTGTTCGGCTTTGTGGGGCTGGTGGCTGCCGGGGCAGCAGGTCTCTGGCAGGCCTATGGTCACCCCCGCAGGACGGTCCGCCACTGGGCCAACTGGGTGGCGGTCTCCCTGGGTGGCACCTTCGCCTTTGGCCTGGTCAATGCAGGGCTCTACAGCAGCTGGCTGGCGCCACTCCTGTTCGTGCCCCTGGGCTTCGCCCTCTGGCTGCCGGCCCTGGCGACCGGCCTGAAGTTGACGGCCGGCCTGGATCTGGATCGCCCGGAACTGGGCGGGCTGGGCGGCTATCTGGCGGCCCTGGTGCCGTTGATTCCGGTGGCGGCTCTGGCCTTGCTGTTGACCTGGCCTGGGATCGAGGCGCTGCTGGAGGCCAACCTGGCGGTCGTGGCCCAAACCCGGGCCGAGCTTTCCCTGTACCGCTGGCCCCAGTGGCCCATCCAGGATGAGCTGCGCCGGAGCGACCGTCTGGATCTGCGGGAGGCCCTGGCCCGCTATCAGAAGACCCTGGCCATCGCCCCCACCAACGTGACGGCCCATCGGCGGCTGGGGCAGATTGCCCTCTCCCGGGGGCAGTATGAGCTGGCCCGGCGCCACCTGGCCGCCGCCTTTCAACTGGCGCCGGATCAGCGGCCTGTGCGGCAGATGTTGGGCGAGGTATACGCGGTGTTGGGGCAGGAGGAAGCCGCGGTCAACATCTGGCAGGGGGGCAACGCGGATCCCCACAAGCTGGAGTTGCGTCAGTGGTGGTACAGCCACATCGGCGCCGGGCCGGAAAGCCAGTCCATGGATCAGGCGATTCACGCCCTGAAGCGGGCGCTGCAGGCCAACCCGGCCTTCCGTGCCAGGCCGTGAAAAACACTGCCGAGGGGAGTTAATCCCATTGAATTCACCGGCTGTTTGGAACGAGGGAGATCCGGTACAATCGGGTACAATGACGTTGATGTCACAGGGCCGAAGCGGCGTGCTTCCCCCTGTGGCCTGGTAAATCCCGGCAGAAATTCGCCGCTGGTTTCCACCAGCGGGAGTGCGCCCAGAGGGCACCCGGAATTTCTGCCGTGGTATTTACGCCAGACTATACAGACTATACTGGGTCGTTTCAAACAGCAAGACAGGAACGGATACGAGTGGTCGTTATGAATCAACAGTTGGCGCAGTCATGGTGGTTGATCGCGGTGTCCATCACGGCCGGTGTGGCCGGCCAGACCAGCATCAAATTGGGGATCGGCCAGGCGTCTACCCTGGCGCCCCTATCGGGCCTTGCCGGCGTGGTGAACCTGATCCTGCGTTCCCCCCTGGTCCTGCTGGGCCTGATGCTTTATGGCGTGGGTGCCCTCACCTGGATTGCAGTGCTGAGCCGGCTCAACCTCAGCGCTGCCTACCCTTTCCTGGCCCTGAACTTCGTGCTCATTGCCCTGGTTTCCCGGCTTTTCCTGGGCGAGGCCATCCCCACCATGCGGTGGATGGGCATCGCCGTCATCTGCCTGGGGATCCTGTTGATCGCCCGAAGCACGGCCGGAGGGTAGCCCATCATTATGAAGTTGAGCATCGTCATGCCCTGCTACAACGAACGGCAGACCATCGAAGCCATTGTGGCCAAGGTGATGTCGGTGGAGCTGCCCATCCCCCGCGAGCTGGTCATCGTGGACGACTGTTCGACCGATGGCACCCGGGACTTTCTGGCCACCCTGGAAGGCTGCCCGGACATCCGGGTGGCGTACCATCCGGTCAACCGGGGCAAAGGAGCGGCGTTGCACACCGGTTTCTCCCTGGCCACCGGGGATGTGATCCTGATCCAGGATGCCGATCTAGAGTACGACCCGGCGGAATACCCCAAGCTCCTGCGGCCCATCCTGGAGGACAAGGCCGATGTGGTCTACGGGTCCCGCTTCGTGGGCGGCGAGTCCCACCGGGTGCTCTACTTCTGGCATGCGGTGGGCAACAAGTTCCTGACCCTCCTCTCCAACATGTTCACCAACCTGAACCTGACGGACATGGAGGTCTGCTACAAGGTCTTCAAGCGGGAAATCCTGGAGCAAATTGAGCTGCGGGAAGAGCGCTTTGGCTTCGAGCCGGAAGTGACGGCCAAGGTGGCCCGGCTGGGCTGCCGGATCTACGAAGTGGGCGTCTCCTACTACGGCCGCACCTATGAAGAAGGGAAGAAGATCAACTGGAAGGATGGATTGCGGGCCGTGTACGTGATTTTGAAATATGGCTTGTGGAGGGCCCGATCATGAGGGACTTGCCAGAGCAGCCGGATCTGCCAGGAGGGGGCCTATGCCGCCGACCTGGCTGGCTGCTGGCCGTGGCCATCGCCCTGGCCCTGGGGATGGGCCTGTGGGGAAGCGCCCCGGTCCTGGCCGCGCCCGGTGATATCGTGGACTGCCGGCCGCCCTTCAACCTCTCCAACTCGCCCGGCTATGTCTCGGTGGACCCCTTCCTTCTGTCCGATCCCACCGGTGTGGTCCACCTGTTTTGGGCCGAGCGCACCATCGGCGAGCCCGGCGACATCCCCAACGTGCCGGACGCCCTGATGTACTCCCGCTGGGATGGCGAGCGGTGGTCAAAGCCGGTGGACATCTTCATCTCCCCCCGGCAGTACTTCAACCGCCGCATCGCCGGCATCCGGGGGGTGATGGACCAGCAGGGCTTCATTCACCTGGTCTGGATGGGGCCGGACAACACCTTTTTCTACAGCGCCGCCCGGGCCGACCGGGCCGGCTCCGCCCAGGGCTGGCTGCCTCCCCTCCTCCTGGGGGATGACCAGTCGGGGACCCAGTTCTCGGTGGATATCGCCTACGAGCCACCCCGGGCCCTGCACATCCTCTACGGCCGGAGCCAGCCCCAGGTTAACCGCACGGTGACCTACATCCGGTCCGTGGATGGGGGCGCCACCTGGTCCGAGCCGGTGGACGTCTATACCTTTTTGGACTTTGAGCGGGGCGCCAGCAACGTGCGGCTGCTGACCGAGCCCCCTGGCAAGGTCTACGCCACCTGGACCGAGTGGGACAGCAGCGGCAACGGCCAGGCCGTTTACTTCGCCCGTTCCCTGGACAGCGGCAGCACCTGGGAAGAGCCGGTGCGGTTGGCGGAGCGGGTGGGCGATGAATACGAGCGGGACTGGACCACCCTGGCGGTGTTGGAGCCGGGGCGGCTGGTGGCCCTGTGGGAGGGCGGTTTCCGGGCCTATCCCCAGACCCAGTACTCGGACGACGGCGGCGCCACCTGGTCGGCCCCCATCGACACCTTCTTCTGGCTGATTGCCGACAACGGCTTCGGTGAATTTGTACGAGACAGCACCGGGCGGCTCCACGTCTTCCTGGTGCGCCGGATTCGGGAAGGGTACAGCCACCTGTGTGGCCGCTTTGTGGGCTGCCGGGGCGATGGCAACACCATCTGGCACAGCGTTTGGGAAGCTGGCGTCAACTGGCGGGATCCCCGGCCGGTGGGGGGCTTCCACGACAGCAACTTCATCTCGGTGGCCATGAACCTGGGCAACCAGCTTTTCCTGAGCTGGTTCAACTACGACAACCCGGAGACGTCGCTGGATATCTTCACCATGCAGTGCACGGTGGAAGGCGCGCCGGCGCTGGCGCCGCAGCCCTGGCCTGCGGTTGACATGCCCACCCCCACCCCGGTGGCCACAGCCTGGCCTACCCCGACGCCTTTGCCGGAGGTCACGGCCACACCGGCGCCGGTGGTCTCTGTCCAGGCGACGCCCGTCGGTCGGAGTAACCCGGCCACTCCCTTGTTGGTGGGGGCGCTTCCGTCCCTGGCCCTGCTCGTTTTGGCCGTGATGGTCGAGCGCATTCGCCGCCGCGGCCGCTGAGCCCGGAAAGGATACGTACGTTTAATATGAGTGGAGCCAATATGGGCGGTGCCAACATGAGCACCGCCAGCATGGGCGGCGCGGAGGCGCTGCCGGTGGTGGTCTACACCTCGGCCTCCCAGATGCGCACGCCGGGCACCCTCCTGCGGGCCATGTGGAAGGACCTGGGGGCCTCCCGGGAGCTGGCCTGGCGCCTCTTCATCCGGGACATTTCGGCCCAGTATCGCCAGAGCCTCTTTGGCGTCTTCTGGGCCTTTGTACCGCCCATCGTCACCGCGTTGATCTTCATCGTGTTGCAGACCCGCAACGTGGTCAACTTTGGCGAGACCGACATTCCCTACCCGGTCTATGTCCTGGTGGGTACCACCCTGTGGCAGCTCTTCACCGAGAGCCTGAATGCCCCCCTGAAGTCCGTGACTGCGGCCAGGGCCCTGTTGGTCAAGATCAACTTCCCCAGGGAGGCCCTGATCATCTCGGCCATCTGGCAGGTGCTCTTCAATCTGGGGACCAAGCTGCTGGTGCTGGCGGCCATCTTCTGGATCTTCCGGCTGGAGTTGACCTGGGGCATCCTGGGCGGCGGGCTGGCCATGGTGATGCTCCTGTTGTTGGGCATCGGCATTGGCCTGTTGCTGACGCCCTTGGGAATGCTCTACACCGACGTGGCCACCTCCCTGCCCATTGTGACCCAGATGCTCTTTTTCGTGACGCCCATTGTCTACCCGCCGCTGCGCACCTTTCCCCTCTCTCTGGTCACCGTCCTGAACCCGGTGAGCCCCCTCCTCATCGGCGCCCGGGATCTCCTGACCAAGGGCACGCTGGAGAACGGGCTGGCGTTTAGCGTGGTCAGCGTGCTCACCCTGTTTCTGCTGTTGGGGGGCTGGCTCATCTACCGGGTGGCGCTGCCGATTCTCATAGAGAGGATGAGCGCCTGATGTCCGATGTGTTGGTGGAAGTGACCCACGTCAGCAAAAAGTTCTGCCGTAGCCTGAAGCGTTCCCTCTGGTATGGGGTCCAGGACCTGGGGCTGGAGTTGACAGGGCGTAGCTATCCCCGCGACCAACTGCGCAAGGACGAGTTCTGGGCTGTGCGGGATGTCTCTCTGCAGGTGCGCCGGGGGGAGACCCTGGGGCTCATCGGCCACAACGGCGCGGGCAAGACGACCCTCTTGCGCATGCTCAACGGCCTGATCAAGCCGGACCTGGGGGAGATCACCGTGCGGGGGCGGATGCAGGCCCTCATTGCCCTGGGCGCCGGCTTCAACCCGGTGTTGACCGGCCGGGAGAACATCTACATCAACGCCTCGGTCCTGGGGCTCTCCAAGGCGGAGATCGACCGCCGCTTCGACGAAATTGTGGCCTTTTCCGGCATCGAGGAATTCATCGACATGCCGGTCCAGAGCTACAGCTCCGGCATGACCGTGCGCCTGGGCTTTTCGGTGGCCGCCCACCTGGAGCCAGACGTCCTGCTGGTGGACGAGGTGCTGGCGGTGGGCGACCTGGCCTTTCGGACCAAATGCCAGGTGCGGATTCAGCAGATGAAGAACAATGGCGTGGCCATCGTCCTGGTCTCCCACAACCTGCACACCATCAGCCATGTCTGTACCCGGGCCGTCACCTTCGAGAAGGGCCGCATCATCTACGAGGGCGACACCGAAGCCGCCATCGACGCCTATCGGGCCTCTCTCCTGAAGCATTACGATGGGCCGGCCGAGGATCTGCGTGGGGGGACTGGCGAAATTCGGGTCCAGCGGTTGGAGGTGCTGAACGAGGCAGGGCAGCCCCAACAGGAGTTCGACATGGGCAGCGGCGTCCGTCTGCGCCTCCACTACGAGGCCTCTGAGCCGGTCCATAACCCGGTGATCAACATCGCCATGCACGTGCTCAACAGCCACCAGGTGACCGGCTTCCGCACGGACGTGGATGGGCTGTCGGTGGGGACTCTCCAGGGGAAAGGTCATGTGGACATCGTGGTGCCCCAGCTCAACCTCTTCCCCAACGTCTATACCCTGGACGCCATCCTCTTTCACCCGGATGGCTTCACGTTTTACGACCGGGTCAACAACGCCGCGCACATCAAAGTGCGGGGTGGGCTCCAGGTGAACGGCACGGCCTACCTGCCCCACCGCTGGCAGGTGAACGGCGCGGCGCCTGAAGCCCAGGCCACCACCGATGGCGCGGGGCGGGCCCTGGCAACGCAGCTCCAGCTATCATGAACCAACCACCCATCTTTGTGGTAGGCGTCCCCCGTTCGGGGACGACCTTGCTGGCCGCCATGTTGGCCGCCCACAGCCGACTGAGCTGTGGCCCCGAGACCCACTTCTTCCGCCGGCTGCAGGAAGTGGACGCGCGGGCCTTCCTGGAGGATCCCCGCTGGCCCCAGGAGGCCGCCCGCTTTATCTGCGACATTTCCCACAGCACCTACGCGGCCGATGCGGCGTCGAGCACATCCGACGGACGCACCCGGCTGATCGACAAGTACGGCCTGGAAGAAGCGGCCATCGCGGACTTTCTGCAAGGGCAGCCCCCTTCCCTGGCGGCCATGCTGGCCAGCGTCACGGAACAGTACATGCACAGACAGGGGAAAGTGCGCTGGGCCGAGAAGACCCCCGACCATCTGGCCCTGGTGCACCTGATCCGCCGGCTCTTTCCCGCCTCCCCCATCGTGCGCATCGTGCGGGACCCCCGGGACGTGGCCATCTCCCTGGGCCGGGTGCCCTGGGGCGCCCAGACCCTGCTGGAGGCACTCTTCTTCTGGCGGCGCCTGGACGATGCCAGCAGCGCCTTTTTCGTCGCCGATCCAAACAGCTACACCCTGCGCTACGAGGATCTCATCACCGAGCCCCGGCAGGAGCTGCAGAAGCTGTGCCGGTTCCTGGGCGAACCCTACGAGGAGGGCATGCTGGATACATCCCGCACAGGCCGGCGCATCAATGCCCGCCAGGTGCCGTGGAAGGACAAGGTGAGCCAGCCCATCGACAGCAGCCGGGTCGGTCTGTGGCGCGGGGCCCTCACGCCGGCGGAAAACCGGCTGGCCGAGGCGATACTGGGCGACCGGTTGGCCCGCTACGGCTACCCCCAGGAGGTTCATTTCAACCGCCTGGGCGAGCTCTTTCCCGATGAGGTGGCAGCCGGCCGCTTCCAGGACGCGTTCACCGTGCTGGCCGGCGAGGGCATCCGCTTTTGGAAGGCCCATCCGGACGAACGGCCGGCGGTCAAGATCTATCTGGGCAATCCGGGTGATGCGGAGTGGCTGGGCGATCACAGGCTGGGGCGGGGCCTCCGGGCCCTCTCCATTGCCGCGGGTGTGGTGCGAAACCTGGCCCGCCCCATGGCCCTGTATTGGGTGCCGGGGCAGGGACAGGTGCAGTGGCCGGGCTATGCCGCCTACCTGCTCCAGCGGTTGCTGACCCCCTACCGGGTGTCGGCACCGCCCCAGAGGATGCCTTCATGAGGTTTGCTCGTCTGCACAATCCATGGCGTCGGTGGCCTGTGGCCCTGTTCCTCTGCCTGGGGCTCTGGCTCCAGGCCTGTGGCGGGCCTCCGCCCACAGCCGTGTCTGGCGTAGAGGCCACCCTCCGCCCGCCGACAGCGACGGCCACCGCCCTGCCGTCGCCCATGGCCGAAGCGGCCCAGCCGGACCAGGTGCCCCAGGCGGATGAGGGGACGGCAGCGGACGAAGTGACGCCAGTGGTGACGGCGGCGTCCGACGGCCCGGTGAGCCTGCTGCCCACGGTCACGGCCACGCCGTTGCCGGCCGCCACGCCTATCCCGGCGCCCACGGCGTTGCCCACGGAGACGCCCATCCCCCAGGTGGAAGCAGCCGCCGGGGGCCTGGTCATCGACCACCGGTCGGTGGCCCTCTTCGAGCAGATTCCGGATGAGTACATCCGGGCGGCGGCGGAACTGCGGCTCCTCCTGCGCCATGCGTCGGTGGGGCAGAACATCAGCGACGGGCTGGACTGCCTGATGAACAATTTCAGCCGCCGGCCCAACCACTGTGACCGGGGGCTGGCCCCGGGCGAAGTCATCTACGACGGCAAATACGACCGTTCCAACTGGGTCTTTGAGCTACACAGCCCGCCTCCCAGCGCCAATCCCGGCTGGTGGAACAAGGTCAACTACTTCGTGACGCGGATCAACAACCTGGCGCCCGGCGAGCATTTCGACGTGGCCGGCTACACCGTCGGCTATGTGGACGGCTATCCCGGCTCGGCCATCGATGACCGCTTCTTTGTCGTGGATCCCGACGACGAATTTCCGGATGTGGGCGATCTGGAAGCCCTGGAGGCGGCCCACCCGGAGATTACCTTCGTCTGGTGGACCATGGGGCTGGCCCGGCTCTCGTACGAGGAATCCCAAAACTACAACCGCCAGTTGCGGGCCTATGCCCGCAGCCACGGCAAGGTGTTGATGGACCTGGCGGACATCGAGTCTCACCTGCCCGACGGCACTCCCTGTTTCGACAACCAGGGGCTGGGCATCGAGGCCATCTGCCAGGCCTACACCAACGAACGCAACGCAGGCCATCTCAACCCGGTGGGGCGCCTGCGTTTGGCCAAGGCCATGTGGGTGCTGATGGCCCGGCTGGCCGGCTGGCCGGGGCCGTGAGGAACCTTTCCCGGCGCGCTGCTCCTTGGGCTGGGGCTTTTCAGGGGGCGTACGGCATTTGATGGAGAAGCGTATGTCAGGCGTGCCATGATGGCAGGTGAAGGGGCGACAAGGGGCCCTTCCCAAAGGCGGATCGAGCTGTTACAATCGGGCGCGGCCGTTTCCGGACAGCCATACCACTCCGGCCGGCCATGTAACTTGACGACGATCCGCAGATCCGTGACCCTGCTCGGGGGTATCTGTCCACGACAGGGGCAATCAGGAAAGGGAAGACCATGCATCGCCACCACCATCGCCCCCCCAATCGGCAGCCCCACGGGGGATCCAGCGGAGCCGGCAGCCCCCCCAAACGCCCTGCCAACCCCTGCCACCAGGGAAGGCAGACACCACATCCACGGCCGTCCACCTCCCGCCGGCAGAAGGGGCATGGCCACTTTGGACAGGCTGTTCTGGGGGCTGCCCTCTTGCTTCTGCTGACGGCCGGCCTCTGGATCGGGCCACTGCCCCACGTCCTGGCTGCTGCCTTGACCGCCCCGGCGGCCACCGAGGCATTAGCGGATGTGGATGCGAATTTGGATGTGGATGTGGACGGGACGCCGGTGCCTGGGGTGGTGGGTGCGGATGCGCTGATCGTGGTGGATCATCGGTCGGTGGCGGAGTTTGAGCTGATTCCTGAGGAGTATCTGGCGGCGGCGCGGAACCTGCGGATGGTTTTTTCGGACCGGTCGGTGGGGCAGAACATCAACGAGGGGTTGGACTGTCTGACGGCGAGCAGTTGGGGGAGTGCGCCGGCGTCGTGTCGGCGGGACTACTACGACAGCAACTGGAGCTGGAAGACGTACACGGAGGCGGACCGGCAGGCGGGGGTAGTGCCTGGGCGGATCTTGTTTGAGCCGGACCCGGTGCGGTACAACCGGAGCAACTGGGAGTTTGAGTTTCGGATGGGGACGTGGAGTGAGCTGACGCAGGATTTCATCCAGAATCTGGCGCCGGCGCATGTTGGGAGCAAGGATGTGCTGTCGTACCAGTTCAGCTATTTGAATGTGGAGGGGGACAGCGACATTGCGGATCCCGCCAGCGGATTTTTTGCGAACAACGGGGACAAGTACGACATCTACGATTTAGAGGCGTACATGGCCCAGCATCCGGACAAGGTGTTCATTTTGTGGACGACGAGTCTGGCGCGGAGCATCGGGACGGAGGCGGCGCGGGAGTTCAACGAGCAGATGCGGGCGTATGCGGCGGCGAACGGGGGGATTTTGTTTGACGTGGCGGACATTGAGTCCCACAGGGAGACGGGGGAGCCCTGTTATGACAATCGGGATGGGGTGCAATACTGCACCACGAATGGGGCGTGTGAGAACCATGCGGACGATGGGTTGAACCTGCCGGCCATCTGCCAGGATTACACCACGGAGGTGGATGGGGGGCATTTGGGAGCGGTGTCTGGGGGGAAGATTCGGCTGGCCAAGGCGTTTTGGGTGTTGATGGCCCGGATCGCGGGGTGGCCGGGCCCTGGGAATACCCCCACGCCCACGGACACCACTACGCCGACCGAAACACCGACGGCTACGCCCACGGCCACCGATACGCCAACCGAAACGCCGACGGATACACCCACGGCCACCGAAACGCCGACCGAAACGCCGACGGACACACCCACGGCCACCGAAACGCCGACGGACACGCCCACGGCTACCGGCACGCCGCAGCCGACCGCCTCGGTCACGCCGAGCCCGAATCCCACTATTCCCAATCCCACTATTCCGGCTCCCTTCTCAGAACGGCTCTTTCTGCCGTGGGTGTTGCGCCAGAATTAGGAGCGGGAGCGAATACTGGCCCACGGATCAGCCGGTATGGCGGCGTAGGGCGGTGGCGTAAGGCGGGTTTCCAGCTCGCTGAACGTAGCGAACGTCGATACAGTAGTCGATACAGTAGCAGAAGATGGGAATGTCGTAGGCGTGGCTGGGTAGAGCCACAGAGATTGTAAAGGAAGCCTTGTTGAATTCCAAGAGAGTTTTGCAGCGATATTTGACACCCCTGATCGCCCTGTCGGTGATGGCCCTGTTGGGCATGGGTTCCAGCATGGAGGCCAGCGTTTTGACCGGGGAGCCACGGACACGAGAACGTCTCCATCCACTTTTGCCCCGGGTGGGAGTGGCGGAAGACGGGACGCCGGTGCCTGGGGTGGTGGGTGCGGATGCGCTGATCGTGGTGGATCACCGGTCGGTGGCGGAGTTTGAGCTGATTCCCGAGGAGTATCTGGCGGCGGCGCGGAACCTGCGGATGGTTTTTTCGGACCGGTCGGTGGGGCAGAACATCAACGAAGGGTTGGACTGTCTGACGGCGAGCAGTTGGGGGAGTGCGCCGGCGTCGTGTCGGCGGGACTACTACGACAGCAACTGGAGCTGGAAGACGTACACGGAGGCGGACCGGCAGGCGGGGGTAGTGCCTGGGCGGATCTTGTTTGAGCCGGACCCGGTGCGGTACAACCGGAGCAACTGGGAGTTTGAGTTTCGGATGGGGACGTGGAGTGAGCTGACGCAGGATTTCATCCAGAATCTGGCGCCGGCGCATGTTGGGAGCAAGGATGTGCTGTCGTACCAGTTCAGCTATTTGAATGTGGAGGGGGACAGCGACATTGCGGATCCCGCCAGCGGATTTTTTGCGAACAACGGGGACAAGTACGACATCTACGATTTAGAGGCGTACATGGCCCAGCATCCGGACAAGGTGTTCATTTTGTGGACGACGAGTCTGGCGCGGAGCATCGGGACGGAGGCGGCGCGGGAGTTCAACGAGCAGATGCGGGCGTATGCGGCGGCGAACGGGGGGATTTTGTTTGACGTGGCGGACATTGAGTCCCACAGGGAGACGGGGGAGCCCTGTTATGACAATCGGGATGGGGTGCAATACTGCACCACGAATGGGGCGTGTGAGAACCATGCGGACGATGGGTTGAACCTGCCGGCCATCTGCCAGGATTACACCACGGAGGTGGATGGGGGGCATTTGGGAGCGGTGTCTGGGGGGAAGATTCGGCTGGCCAAGGCGTTTTGGGTGTTGATGGCCCGGATCGCGGGGTGGCCAGGCCCTGGAAACACCCCCACCCCCACGCCTACCAGTGGAACACCCCCGGCTACCAACACGCCCACGAGGGTTCCCACTGTCACGGATACACCGGCCGCCCGTGTCTTTGTCCCGCTGATCCAACGCTAAACCTGTGATGACACAACCTTCTTCCCATCCATCTCCCCGCTGGACCCGGGTTTCCTGGCTGGCGGGGTTGATGGTATTGGCCCTGGCCGGCGCCGGGGCTGTCCTCTATGCCACTGCCTGGGGGCTGGGCGCCTCGCCGGATTCGGCCGCCTACATCGGCGTGGCCCGGAATCTCCTGGCCGGGCGTGGTCTGGGGGTACCCTTCGGCCAGACGGCTGACGTGCCGCTGACCCACTTCCCGCCCCTCTACAGCCTGGCGCTGGCTCTGGTGGGCGGCCTCTCGGGCACCGACCCGTGGCTGAGCGGCCGCTGGCTCCAGGCAGCCCTGCTGGCCCTGAGCGTGCTTGGGGTGGGGGGAATGGCCTATGGGTTGGCCCGACGGAGCGGCCGGGCGGCCCTGCTGGCCGGGCTGCTGTGGATGACTTCGCCGGCTCTGTTGGGACTCTATCTGATGGCCTGGAGTGAAGCCCTCTTCCTGTTTCTGGGCCTGGGAGGCCTGGCCCTGCTGGCCCTCTACCTGGTGCATCCATCCCGGCGGCTGCTGGCCCTGGCGGCCCTGGCCATCGGCCTGGCCGTGGTGACCCGCTACGCGGGCCTGGCCCTGGTGGCCACGGGACTGGTTGCCCTGTGGTGGCTCTCGGAGGACAGCCGCCTGCGCAGGCTCACCGACGGGGTTTTCTTCGCCCTGCTGAGTGGCCTGCCCCTTGCCATCTGGCTGGTACGTAACCTGCTCATCGGGGGCGAGGCCACCGGGCGGAAAATCGCCTTTCACCCGCTGAGCCGGGCCCACCTGATCCAGGGATTGGACACTGTTTCTGGCTGGCTCTTTCTGCCGGCTTCTGCGCCCGGCTGGATCAAGGCCGGCGGCGTGGCGCTGCTGGCCCTGGCGCTGGCCATCATCCTGCTGGCCCATCTGCCGGGGCGGCGTTTCCAGGGTGCCATCCGGTTCCCCACGGACGACCTGGCCGGCGCGCTGGTCTGGGTCCTGGGGCTTTTTCTGGGGATCTATGTCCTGTTCCTGGCCTTTTCCATCTCCCTGGTGGATTACAACACCCCGCTGGACGGGCGCATCCTGGCCCCGGCCTGGGCCGCTGCTTTCCTCCTGCTGGTGCGGGGGGGCTTCTTGCTGACCGACAGGGGGCCGCGGCCGGCCCTCGCCCGGGTGGCGGTGGCGACCCTGGGGGCGCTGGTGGTGGGCCTCTTCAGCGTCCAGGCGTGGGCCACGGTGCAGGCTGCCCACGCCGACGGGCTGGGTTTTGCCTCCCGCCGCTGGCACGAGTCACCTGTGGTGGCGGCTGTGGCGAGCCTGCCGACCACCACCCCGGTCTTCTCCAACGTGCCCGACGGCCTCTACCTGTGGACCGGCCGCCGCACCCTGTCCCTACCCAGGCCGGTGCGGGCCACTTCCCGACAGGCCAACGAGCGTTACAGCGCCGAGATGGCCATGGTGCGCCATACCCTGGAGGCCCAGGGCGGGGTGGTGGTCTATTTCCGGGATCTGGCCCGCAACGCAACCCTGGATGAAGACTCCCTGCGCACCGAACTGGGGCTCCACGTCATCTTCAATGGGCCGGACGGCGTCATCTACGGCGCTCCTGTGGCCATTCGATAGGTTTTCGACAGCTTCAAAGCCGGCAAAAGCAGGTACAATGGAGGCAGGTCTCTGAGGAGGCCAGTCTCCCTGGCCCATGGATGGGAACGGAAAGAGCCTATGCCAACCGTCAGCGTCATCATCCCCGCCTACAACCAGGCCCGCTACCTGGGCGCCGCCATTCGGAGCGTGCTGGAACAGAGCCACCAGGACTTTGAGCTGATTGTGGTGGACGACGGCTCCACGGATGAGACGGCGTCCGTCTGTGGGCAGTTCGACGATGCCCGGATCCGTTATCTGTACCAGGACAACGCCGGCCTGTCCGCGGCCCGCAACACAGGTCTTCATTGCTGTCAGGGCGCCTACATCACCTTCCTGGACGCGGATGACCTGTTCCTGCCGGACAAGCTACGCCTGCTGTTGGACAGGATGGAAGCCGACCCCGCCCTGGGACTGGTAGCCGGCCAGGCCATTCCCATCGATGAGGACGGCTGCCAGATCGGCAAGGTCTTCGACCAGGCGCCGCCGGCAGATGCCTCCCGCTGGTTGCTGGCCAATCCCTTGCATGTGGGCAGCGTGCTCCTGCGTCGGGAGTGGCAGGAACGGGTGGGCTTCTTCGACGAGTCCCTCCGCTCCTACGAGGACTGGGACTACTGGCTGCGGCTGGCCCTGGCCGGGTGCCCCATGGGGTGGGTAGATCAGCCCGTGTCGCTGTATCGGTTTCACACCCGGCAGATGACCCGGAACGGCGAGCAGATGACCCAGGCCACCTTCGCCGTGCTGGACAAGGTGTTCAGTCGGCCCGATCTGCCCCCTGCCTGGCAGGAGCGGCGGAGCGAGGCCTACGCCAGCGCCCATCTGCGGGCCGCCGCCCAGGCCTACCTGGCCCAGGATTTCGCCCGGGCCCAGCAGGCCATGGCCGACGCGGTGCGCAGCAACCCCCGGCTCCTGGAGCATGACGCCCGGGAGTTGGCCCGGCGGGTAGCTGCCTGGGCCGATTCACCCAAGATCAGCAGGCCGCTGGATTTTTTGGAAAGCATCTACACACACCTGCCGCCCGAACTGGCCCCCCTGGCCCGGCGCCGCAACCGGGATCTGGCCCGGGCCGCCCTGCAGAAGGTCTTCGAGGCCCGACGACGGGGCGATGTTGAGACGGAGCGCCACTATCTCATGTGGGTACTTCGCTATCAGCCCTCCTGGCTGTGGAATCGTGGCGTGCTGGCCCTGGCCCTTCGCCACGGGTGGCGGGCCCTGAGAATGGAGAGGATTTAGCCGTATGCCTGGTCTTGTTGGCGTAGTGGGTAGCGGCGGCCCCGAGTTGATCGGGGCCGTCTTGTCTGAGATGGCCCAGGCGGTCCGACACCACCCCTGGTACCGGGTTACGCTGCATCAAGAGCCTGGCTGTGGCCTGGGGCGAGTCAGCCTGGGCCACGAGCCAGATCCTGAGCAGCCGGTTTGGGATCCCGGCGGTCGGGTCGCCCTGTGGATGGAGGGAGAGCTCTACAACGGGCCGGCGCTGCGGCAGCGGTTGGCTGCCCAGGGATTCCCGGCGCCTGTGGAAAGCGATGCCGATCTCCTCCTGCGCCTCTACCTGGCGGAAGGGGAGGGGTTTGCCGCCCTCCTGAACGGCGCCTTCGCCATCGCCATCTGGGACCGGCGGAGTCGGACCCTGCTCCTGGCCACCGACCGCTTCGGCTCCTACCCCATCTACTACGCCCGGGTGGGCGATCGCTTGCTCTTCGCCCCCAACGTCCATGGGCTGCTGGCCGACCCGGACCTGCCCCGGACGGTGGACGAGGGTGCCATCGCCCAGGCCCTGACCTTTGACCACATCCTGGGCGACCGGACCTGGCTGAAGGCGGTGCGCCTGGCGCCGGCGGCCTCCCTCCTCCGGTTCCACGACGGCCAGCTGACGGTGCGACCCTACTGGGACCTGCGCTACCCGGCCTACTACGAGATCGGGAATGAGGACGAGTATGTGGAGGAGTTCGTCCACCTCCTGCGCCAGGCCGTGGCCCGGCAACACCGGGGAGAACGGGCTGCCGGCATGCTCCTCAGCGGCGGCCTGGATTCCCGGGTCCTGCTGGCGGCCATGCGGGACGGGCCGCTGGTGGATCCCCTCTACGCCTTTACCTGGGGGATCCCCGGCTGTGACGACGCCCGCTTTGCCCGGGAAGCCGCGGCGGTGGTGGGCGCGCAGCATCACTTTTTCGAGCTGCAGCCCGACTACCTCCGCCACAAGGCCGAGGAGGGCGTGCGCCTGACCAACGGCGCCAACTGCATCCACTATCACGCCCTGGCCAACCTGGAGGCCCAGTCTCAACACACGGGCGTCATCTACAAAGGGGTGATGGGCGACGCCATGATGGGCACCGCGCTGACCCGCCCCTTCTGGGCCCAGTACGACCGGGAGACCCTGCCCTGGGCCCATTTCAAGATGCACCACGACCGGGGGGTGTTGCTCTTTACCCCGGCGGAGCAGGAGGAGCTCTTCAGCCCAGACTTTCAGCGTCAGGTGGGGGATGCGGTGATGGCCGATTATACGGCCGGGATGCTCGCTTCCCAGGCCGAACAGATGGCCGATCAGCGCATCTACTTCGACCTGCGCCAGCGGGTGCCCCGCATGACCTGGAATGGGGTGGAGCTGGTACGCAGCCGGGCCCGGGTGCGCATCCCCTACTGTGACAACGACGTGGTGGACTTTGCCCTGCATCTGCCGCCGGGCTTCCGCTTTGAGCGGTACCTGCTCAAGAAGGTGTTGGTGGCCGTCTATCCCAATCTGGCCCAGATTCCGTACACCGAGACGAACCTGCCCCTGCGGGCCTGCGCCAGGGACGTCATCATCCGGGCCCAGCGGCTGGCCGCCTGGCACCTCCACCGGCTGGGGTTGCGTCGCTCGCCCGACATTCCCAGGCGGCCCTATGCCCGCTACGACCAGTGGTTCCGCACCGAGTTGCGGGATTGGGTCAGCGACATTCTCCTGGACGAGCGCACCCTCTCCCGGGGCTACTTCCAGCCCGAGACCATCCGCCGGCTGGTGTCGGAGCAGATGGCCGGTGCTCGCCATGCGGTCAAGTTGGGGGCGTTGATCTCCCTGGAACTCTGGCATCGCCAGTTCCTGGAGGCCCCGTCGGCCCGTTCCGCACCCATTCCTGCAGCGCGGGAAGCGTCGCCGCTACCGGCGTAACCCACGGTTCATCCTTGCACGTTCATTTGAGTGAAAGTAAACGAGGTGTTGGTTCATGCTCCGCCCGATCTTTTTCCGTTCTCAGGTCCAACCATTTGTCAATCTTTTCGTCGAGCGGGCCGGCAGCACCTATCTGGCCACGCTGTTGGACTCCCATCCCCACATTGTCTCCCTGCGGGAAGAGCTGGCTGTGCTCCGCCAGCAGGGCAAGGATGGGGCCGCGCAGCTGGCGTGGGCCCGGGAGTTCTGGACGCCCCCTCTGCTGGGCCGTGCCAAGGCCCGGGGCTTTAAGACCAAGCTGGTGGATATCCTGGACCCCGACGGCTTTGCCCGCCTGCTCCAGGAGAAAGAGTGTCGTGTCCTCTGCCTGCGCCGGCGCAACACCGTCAAGGGCGTGGTCTCCACCCTCAACGCCCGGCGGCTGTGGGAACGGGCCGGCACCTGGAACCTCCTGGACGAGAGCAAGCGCCGGGATCAGGCCCTGCAGGTGGACTTCCAGGAGTTCGACCAGCTGCTGCGCCAGCGGGAGGCGTGGGACCAGGAGCTGGAGGAGTACGTGGAACGCCTGGGCCTGCCCACCCTGATGCTCTACTACGAAGATCTCCTGTTGGACGAAGCGGCTTTTTTGAACCAGGTCTTT
Organism: Litorilinea aerophila; assembly: GCF_006569185.2. NCBI lineage: Bacteria > Bacillati > Chloroflexota > Caldilineae > Caldilineales > Caldilineaceae > Litorilinea > Litorilinea aerophila. Next base: position 39,175 of record NZ_VIGC02000013.1, read on the forward strand.
GCCTTCCTGGGGGTCCGCCCCCAACCCGTCCAGGGACGGACCCTGAAGAACACCCGGGACAACCTGCGGGATGTGCTGGCCAACTTTGAGGAGCTCCGGGAGCGCTACCGCAATACCCGCTACGCGGCCATGTTTGACGAAGTACTGGTGGGATGACCATGCGCGTTGGCATCGCCATTGAAGAGACGTGGGACTTCCTCCACGAGATCTACGCCGACCTGTCGGCCCATCACCAGACGACCCTCTTCCGGCGGCGGACCCTCTCCCTGCCTGTGCTGAATGGCCGCTTCAACCGGCTGGTCTTCCAGCGGGACCTGCAGCAATTTCTGCGCCAACAGGATGTGGTCTTCTTCGAATGGGCCAGCGGGCTGCTGGCCGCGGCGACCCACCTGCCCAAGTGCTGTGGCATCGTGACCCGCCTCCACCGCTATGAGCTGTACCAGTGGGCCGACCGGATCAACTGGGACGCGGTGGATCGCATCATCCTGGTGAGCGAAGCCAAGCGGCAGGAGTTTACCGCCCGTTTCCCGGAGCAGGCCGCCAAAATCACGGTGATCCCGGAAGCCGTCTCCCTGGAACGCTTCCGCCCCACCTTCAAGCCCTTCGCTGGCGACCTGGGCATCCTCTGCCACCTGCGGCCCCGCAAGCGGGTCTACGACCTGATCCTGACGTTCTACGAGTTGCTGCAGGAGGGCCACGACTTTCATCTCCACGTGGGGGGAGGCGAGGCGGCCGGTTTTGCCGAATATTCCACCGCACTGTACGAGTTGGTGCGGCGCCTGGGCATCGGCGACCGGGTGACCTTCTACGGCCACGTGGAGCGGCCCGAGGAGTGGTACCGCCGCATCGACATCCTCATCTCCAACAGCTACTCCGAGGGGTTGCAGGTGACTCCACTGGAGGCCATGGCGGCTGGCTGCTACTGTCTCTCCCACCGGTGGGAAGGTGCCGAAGAGCTCTTCCCAGAGGAGAACCTCTTCTACACCAGCTCCGAGCTGAAGCGCCAGATCCTGGCCTACAGCCAGCTGACGGAGACCGAGCGGCAGCTCAAGAAGTTTGCCCTGCGGGCCCGGGTGCGGGACCACTTCAACGTGGACCGAACCAAGGTCGCCATCCGCCAGCTCATCGAGGGGGCGGCCCTCCAGGTTGCCCTGTAACCGGCCTGATACAGTCTGGCGTAAATACCACGGCAGAAATTCGGCGGCACTACCTCTGGTAGAATCTATCGGCGAATTTCTGCCGGGATTTACCCAACCCGCTTTCCCCGCCAGAACCTTGGCGGACGTCTGTAGACATCCACCTGTCTGAGCCAGGGAGTCAATTTTTGAAGATCGGATATCTCATGCAGCAGGGGGTGGACGTGTGGCATCCCCCGTTCGACGGGCCGGCCAATCACGTCCGCCACGTGGTGGAGGCGCTCCAACGCCGGGGCCACCAGGTACGCCTGCTGGCACGCCTGGAAGGGCGTATTGGCTACAGCGATGGCCTGGGTCCCTTCCAGCCGGTGACGGTGCGCCACAGCGATGGGGGCCCCCTGCGCTGGCTGGAGCGGGCCGTGCGACGGCTCCAGGCGACCCTGCGCCTGCCCTATGCAGGCCTGTTCGAGAGCATCCGCTTCGCCCAGGCCTGCCGCCAGGAGCTGACCGGATGTGACCTCCTCTACGAGCGGAAGAGCTGGATGACCTATGGCGGCGTGCTGGCCGCCCGCTGGATGGGGATTCCCCTGGTCCTGGAAGAAAACGGCGACAACCTGCTGGACCTGGAGGCCAAGGGCCAGGCCCCCACGGGCCTGCAACGTCGTCTCTCCCTGGCCGTGATGGGCTGGGCCATGCGCGGCGCAGCCCACGTGGTGGCCTCTGGCGAGGGGTGGCGGGAACAGTTCATCCGCCGCTGGGGCGTGGACCCTTCCCGGGTGACCACGGTGGAGAACGGCACCGTCCTGGTGGAGCTCTTGTCCCGGGAGCAGCTGCGCTCCTTTCGCCTGCGCCGGGCGCCTCAGGATCCGGCCACCCTGGCCTACGTGGGGGGCTTCTACCCCTGGCATGGGGTGACGCACCTGCTGCGGGCCTTTGCCCGGACCCACAGGCGCTTTCCCCAGGCCCGGCTTTTGATGGTGGGCTACGGCGCCGGCTACGACGAGGCCCGGCAGCTGGCCCACCAGCTGGGGATCGGCCAGGCGGTCACCTTCACCGGCCAGCTGGCGCCTGAAGCCTACGCCCCGCGCCTGGCCCAGGCGGACATCGGCCTGTCGCCCTACTGCGGCTGGCCCGAGTTCTCGGGCCTGAAGGTGTTGGACTACAAGGCCGCCGGGCTGGCCACTATCGCCTCGGGCCACGGCAAACATCCGCCCACCCTTCGCCACGGGGTCACCGGCTGGATTGTACCCCCCTGTGACGAGGATGCGCTGGCCGGGGCCATGGCCGCTTTGCTGGCCGACCCGGAGCTCTGCCAGCGGCTGGGGCAGGCAGCCCGCCAGGAGGCTGAAGTGTGCCATACCTGGGAACGCACGGTGGACCGGTTGCTCCAGGTGTTCCAGCAGGTGCTGGCCCAGAAATCAGATTCGATGGGATAGAAGAGATGGAAGCTGGATTGGTCAGCGTCATGATGCCGGCGTACAACGCCGAAACCTATATCGGGATGGCCATCGAAAGCGTGTTGGCCCAGACCTACCCCCACTGGGAACTGATCGTGGTCAACGATGGCTCCGCCGATGGCACAGGCCCGGTGGCCGAATCCTTCGCAGATCCCCGGGTGCGGGTCTACCACCGGCCCAACGGCGGCGAGGCCGCGGCCCGCAACTTTGCCCTGGACCAGATGCGGGGAGAATTTGTGGCCTTCCTGGATGCCGACGACCTTTTCCTGCCGGAACATCTGGCCCTGACGGTGGCGCATCTGCAGCGGCACCCCGAGCACGGCGGCGTCTACACCGATGGCCACTACTGCGACGGCGCCGGCGTGCGCCTGGAGAAGCTCTCCAGCCATCGCCGGGGGCCGTTTACCGGCGACATCTTTGCCGAGGTGGTCCGGGCCTCGGATGTCTTCGGCCCACCCATCTGCGTGGTGCTGCGGCGGCAGGTGGTGGTGGCCCATGATCTCCGCTTCGACCCGGAGATCGTCATCGGCCCGGACTGGGACTTCCTGACCCGCTTTGCCGCCGTGACCCACTTCGGCTACGTGGACCAGGCCACCTGTCGCTATCGGGTGCACCAGACCAACGTCACCGTGCGCACGGATGCCCGGCGCCGGGCCCTCTACCTGGCCCGCTGCCGGGAGAAGGCCATTCACCTGCCTCGCTTCGCCGAGTGTCCGGTGGATGTCCAGGTGGCCGCCTTCTACGACCTGCTGGTGGAGCAGTTGGCCGGTTACCCGGAGCGCCAGAGCCAGGCTACGGCCTGGCCCCAGTTCGCCCTGCTGCCCCGGAACGAGCAGGCCCGCCTGCTGCGCCTCATGGCCAGCCAGGCGTTGCTCCGGCGGGGGGACCGCCAGGCGGTGACCCGCTGGCTGGCAGAGGCCCGGCGGCTGAATCCGGCGGATGTGCAGGCGGCGCTGCTGTCCGCTTTCTTTCAGTTCAACCCGCGGCTCTGCCGCCTGCTGTTGACCTTCAAGCAAGCCGTCACCCGTCGCGGCGGCCCACCCCTGACGCCCTTTGGCAAGTTATCGTAAATTGCATTGATCCGTTGTTCATGTTGTCCGTCATGTTGTCCAGAGATTGCACACGAGGAGTGAACGTAGATGAACACCGCCCATGACTATCTGATTATCGGCGCCGGCCCGGCCGGCCTGCAGCTGGCCTATTATATGGAGAAGAGCGGCCGGGATTACCTGATCCTGGAGCGGGAGAAGAATCCTGGCGCGTTCTTCGAGAAGTTTCCCCGCCATGGCATGTTGATTTCCATCAACAAAGTCTTCACCGGCACCGATCATCCGGAGCGCAACATGCGGTGGGATTGGAATTCCCTGCTCTCCGATGAGTATGAGCTGGTCTTCAAGAATTACACCAGGCGCTACTTCCCCACGCCGGATGTTCTCTGCCGCTACCTGAGCGACTTTGCCCAGCGCTATCAACTGCGGGTGCAGTACAACACGTCGGTGGTCCAGGTGCGCAAAGAAGATGGCCTCTTCCACGTGACCGACGCCCAGGGCAACACCTACCTGGGACGGCGGCTCATCGTGGCCACGGGTCTCTTCAAGCCCTACATTCCCGACTTCCCCGGCGTGGAGTACTGCGACAACTACGTGACCCACAACACCGATCCCGAGCTCTACCGGAACAAACGGGTGCTCATCCTGGGCAAGGGGAACTCGGCCTTTGAAACGGCCAATCACCTGGTGGAGACAGCGGCCGCCATCCACGTGTGCAGCCCCAACTCGGTGAAGTTCGCCTGGCAGACCCACTACGTGGGCCACCTGCGGGCCGTGAACAACGACTTCCTGGACACCTACCAGCTCAAGTCCCAGAACACGGTGATCGACGGCACGGTCATGAAGGTGGAGCGGGAGGGCAACCGCTACTGCGTGCACATCGCCTACAGCCACGCCAAGGGCCAGACCACCATGCGGGAATACGACCACGTGATCCTGTGCACGGGCTTCCAGTTCGACAACTCCATCTTCCACGAGAGCTGCCGGCCGGAGCTGGCCATCCACAACCGCTTCCCGGCCCAGACCGCGGAGTGGGAGTCGACCAACGTGCCTGGCATGTATTTCGCCGGCACGCTCATGCAGGCCTGTGACTACAAAAAGACCATGTCCGGCTTCATCCACGGCTTCCGCTACAACGTGCGCACCCTGAGCCGCCTGCTGGAGGTCAAGTACCACGGCACCCCCTGGCCCAGCGAGTCGGTGCCCCTGACGCCCCGGGCCGTGTTGGACAAAGTGCTGGACCGGATCAACAACGGCTCTGGCATCTTCCTGCAGCCGGGCTTCCTGCAGGATGTGGTCGTGGCGGACGAGGAGGCGGGCATGGCCCACTACTACGAAGACCTGCGGGCCGACTATATTCACCAGAGCCCCTTCGGCGCCAACAGTCACTACTACACCGTCAGCCTGGAGTACGGTCACTTCATGGGCGACCCCTTCAACATAGAGCGGGATCCGTCGCCGGAGAGAGCCCACGAGGCGGCCTACCTGCACCCGGTCATCCGCCGCTTCAACCAGGGCCGGCTGGTCTCGGAGCATCACATCCAGGACGACCTGGAGAGCGAGTGGTACCTGGACGAATACGTGAAGCCCGCGCTGGCCTATTTCAAGTCTCAGCTCTCTGCGACCCGGGATACCCAGCCCATCCTGGGTTGAGGGATACGGGCGTCCAGGCAGGCGGTGGTCTGGGGCAGGAGACTGCCCCAGACCACCTGAGAAACGTTGTCAAGAGGGGATGTGTACCATGCGAATCGCCATCTACCACAACCTGCCGTCCGGCGGGGCCAAAAGGGCTCTCCAGGAATTGGTGAAGGGGCTGGGCCCGCGCCATCACGTGGACGTCTTCACCCTCAGCAGCGCGGACCATGGATTTGCCGACCTGCGGCCCTACGTGAACGGCCATCAGGTGATGGATTTTCAACCCCTGCCCCTGTTCCGTTCGCCTTGGGGCCGGCTGAACCAGCTCATGCGCATGGCCGATCTCCTGCGGCTGCAGCAGCTGACCCGGCGGCTGGCCCAGACCCTGGAGCAGGGGGACTATGACGTGGCCTTCGTGCAGCCCTGTCAGTTCGAGGTCAGCCCATCCTTGCTCAGCCGGCTGCAGACGGTCCCCACGGTCTATTTCTGTCAGGAGCCCCTGCGTCGAGTGTACGAGCCTATGCCGGCCCGCCCCTACAACCAGCCTCGGAATTCCTGGCGTCGTCGGCTGGACCGGCTGGATCCCCTGCCGGGGCTCTATCACCTGCTCCTCAAGCAGGCCGACCGCCACAACGTGCGCCAGGCCGACCGGGTGCTGGTGAACTCCCACTTCGTCCGCCGGGCGGTGGATCGCATCTACGGGGTGGAGGCCCACGTCAGCTACCTGGGCGTGGATGTGCGCCAGTTTCGGCCCCTGGGGCTGGCCCGGGAGAAGATGGTGCTCTCGGTGGGCTCCTTGACGCCCCTCAAGGGCTTCGACTTCCTGATCCGCTCCCTGGCCCGGCTACCCGCTGCCGACCGGCCCCGGCTGGCCATCGCCAGCAACTTCCAGAACCCGCCTGAGCGGGATTACCTGCACCAGCTCGCGGCTGAGCTGGATGTGGAGCTGGCGCTGTTGGGCAACGTCAGCGATCAGCGGCTGGTGGAGCTGTACAACCAGGCCCAGGTCACTGTCTACGCGCCCGTTCGGGAGCCCTTTGGGTTGGTGGCCCTGGAATCCATGGCCTGCGGCACGCCGGTGATCGCCGTGCGGGAGGGCGGCACCCAGGAGACAGTCCTCCACGATCAGACGGGCCTGCTGGTCCGGCGGGATGAGCGGGAGTTTGCCGAGGCCCTGGCCCGGCTGCTGTCGAATCCAGCCCAGGCCCGGGAATATGGCCAGGCCGGGCGGGAGCATGTAGTCCGCCACTGGAGCTGGTCCCGGGCTGTGTCTACCCTGGAGGGGCACCTGGAGATGGCCATCCAGTCGCGGCTGCAGCCGCTGGGCGCTCCCCAGCCGCTCCACGAATCCCGGTAGGCTTTGTGGAGTGGATCCACAGATTTCACAGACGAGCACGGATTTCTTCGTTCGCTTCATGGAGCGTCGGACCGTATATGCAAACATCGGATGTCACCATCGAGCAACCCGGGGCCCTGGCGCCCCTGGCTCCCATCGTCTACCGGCCCCTGCGCTACTGGGCCTGGTGGATGCCCCTCTTCGTAGTCGTGTGGGCTCTGGTTCTGTTTGTGGCTTTTCCCGATCCGGTTGGTTTGTTGCAGCGCAACTGGCCCCTGTTTTTCGTGGGCTTTGCCGGCGCCATGCTGGGCAACGCCACTGCGGTAGGCGGCGGCCTGGTCTTCATCCCGGTGATGATCTGGGTCTATCACCTGCCAGCGGTGATGGCCCTGAAGCTGGCCTTGGGCAGCCAGTGCTTCGGCATGACCAGCGGCGCCATTGGCTGGAGTCGCCGGGGTGTGGTACCCTTTCACCTGTTGCGGGTGGCGGTGCCGGCCCTGCTGCTGGGCAGCACCGTCAGCTCGCTGATCATCCGCCCCAATCCCCTGCTGGTCAAGGGGCTCTTTGGTCCGGTTTCCATCCTCATCGGCCTCATCACCCTGATCCTGTTAGACCGTTACAGCGGCGGGGAGGATGTGCCCCGGCGGGCATATCCGGCGTTGGCGGCCATGGCCTTCCTGGGAGGCATGCTCACCGGCTGGGTGGCCATCGGGGAAGGGGAGGTGGTGGCGGCGTTCCTGATGCTGGCCTATGGCCTGCGGGCCGAGCGGGGCATTGGCCTGGGGGTGGTGCTGCTGGCCATCAATTCTGTCTTCCTGGCCACCATCCATCAGTTGTTTCTGGGCGGCCTGCCCTGGGAGCTGATCCTCTTCACAGGTTTTGGCTGCGTCTTCGGCGGCCGCATGGGTCCCTACCTCAGCCAGTGGATTGGGCCACGTCGCCTCAAAATCGGTTTTGCTGTCATCGCCATCGTGGATGGCAGCATCTTCCTGTTTCAGTTTGTGTCGTCTTACCTGTCCTGAGCCAATTTGCCTTGACCCAACTGGTTACATCACCCAACTGGTGACATCGTGCGGTTGGGAGCCGTACCTGTGAAAACTGGCGCCCTCTCGCGTAGGAGAATTTTTATGGATTTTGCCTGGTCGGAAGAACAGCTTGCCTACAAGAAAGCTGTCATCGACTTTGCTCAAAAAGAATTGAACGACGATTTAATCGCCCGGGATCACGCCGGCCAGTTCTCGCTGGAAAACTGGCGCAAATGCGCCCGCTTTGGCATCCAGGGGCTGCCCATGCCCGAGGAGTACGGGGGCAGCAACGCGGACATCCTCACCACCATGCTGGTGATGGAAGGGCTGGGCTACGGCTGCCGGGACAACGGCCTGATCTTTGCCATCAACGCCCAGCTCCTGAGCGTCCAGATGCCCATCCTGCTCTTTGGCACAGAAGCCCAGAAGCAGAAATACCTGTGCCCCATGTGTAGCGGCGAGATGATCGGCGCCCATGGCATGTCGGAGCCCGACTCCGGGTCCGACGCCTACAGCCTGCGCACCCGGGCTACCCGGGTGGATGGCGGCTACGTGCTCAACGGCACCAAGACCTTCGTCACCAACGCGCCCGTGGCCGACATGGCCCTGGTCTTCGCCACTGTGGCCCCGGAGCGGGGCATGTGGGGCATCACCGCCTTTCTGGTGGACAAGGGCACGCCGGGCTTCACCGTGAGCCGGAACCTGGAGAAGATGGGCCTGCGCACCTCTCCCATGGGGGAGCTCATCTTCCAGGATTGCTTCATCCCGGAGGAGAACCGGCTGGGCCCCGAGGGCATCGGCGCCAAGATCTTCAATGGCTCCATGGAATGGGAGCGAAGCTGCATCCTGGCCAGCCAGCTGGGTGCCATGGAGCGGCAGCTGGAGGAGGCCGTCCGCTATGCCCGGGAGCGGCGCCAGTTCGGCCAGCCCATCGGCAAGTTCCAATCCGTGGCCAACCGCATCGTGGACATGAAGATCCGCCTGGAGACCAGCCGCCTGCTCCTCTACCAGGTGGCCTGGCTGAAGCAGATGGGCAAGCCCGCGGTGATGGAGGCGGCCATGGCCAAGCTTTACCTGAGCGAATGCTTCGTCCAATCCAGCCTGGACGCGGTGCGGACCTTCGGCGGCTACGGCTACATGACCGAGTTTGAAGTGGAGCGGGATCTGCGGGACGCGGTGGGCGGCACCCTCTATTCGGGGACGTCGGACATCCAGCGCAACATCATTGCCCGTATGTTGGGCCTGTGAACGGTGGGGCTGGCCTGTCCCCGGCAGGCCCTGGTGTAGAGATGGTCGAGAGAAGGGAGCAGTGACCATGCGATATCTGTTGACAGACGGCGTTCGGGATGCCGCCCAGGTTGCGCCAGAGCGGGAAGCGGTGCGCTGCAACGGCCAGAGCCTCTCCTATGGGGAGCTGTGGCAGCGGGCCCTGGCCCTGGCATGGACCCTGCGCGACCAGGGCGTGGCCCGGGGCGACCGGGTGGGCATCTACTTCAACAAATCTCTGGAATCGGCGGTGGCCCTGTATGGGATCATGCTGGCTGGCGCTGCCTACGTGCCCCTGGATCCTTTCGCTCCCCTGGAGCGGCTGCGCTATGTGATCCAGGACTGTGGCATCCAGGTCCTGGTGACCGGCGAGGGGAAACGGCCGGATCTGGCCCGGCTGGCTGCGGCCCTGCCGGAGTTGCATTGCTGCGTAGGCGTGGCCCCCGGCGACGACCTGCCCACAGCCGCCATCCCCTGGGATCAGGTGGTGGGCGGGCCGGAGCGGGGCCTGCCGGTCCCCAACCTGGTGGAGCAGGATCTGGCCTACATCCTCTACACCTCGGGGTCCACCGGCAACCCCAAGGGGATCATGCACACCCATCGCAGTGGGCTGAGTTTTGCCGAGTGGGCGGCCCACACCTACGAGCTTCGGGCCGAGGACCGGGTCAGCAACCATGCGCCCCTGCACTTCGACCTGTCCACCTTTGACTTCTTTGCCACCGCCATCGCCGGCGGCACCGTGGTCATCATTCCCGAGGTGGTCACCAAGTTCCCGGCCAGCCTGGCCAAATTGATGGAGCAGGAGCGGCTGAGCGTCTGGTACTCGGTGCCCTTCGCCCTGATCCAGCTCCTGCTGCGGGGAGGGCTGGCGGCCCGGGACCTGAGTTCCCTGCGCTGGGTGCTCTTTGCGGGGGAGCCCTTCCCCACCAAGCACCTGCGGGATCTGATGGCCCAGTTGCCCGGGGCCCGCTTCAGCAACCTGTACGGCCCCACCGAGACCAACGTCTGCACCTATTATCATGTGCCTCCCCTGCCGGCGGACTCGGACGAGCCCATTCCCATCGGCCGCCCCTGCGCCAACGTGGAGGACCTGGTACTGGACGGCGACGACCGGCCGGTGGCGCCGGGCGAGGTGGGGGAGCTCCTGATCCGCAGCCCGCTGGTCATGCAGGGCTACTGGGGGCGGCCCGACCTGACGGCCCGGGGCTTCTACCACCGGACCATCGCCGGCCAGATGGAAGCCATCTACTACCGCACGGGCGACCTGGTGATGTTGCAGCCCGACGGCAACTACAAGTATCTGGGCCGCAAGGATCGTCAGATCAAGACCCGGGGCTACCGGGTGGAGCTGGACGAGATCGAGGTGGCCCTGCTGGCCCACCCGGCGGTACACGAGGCCGCGGTCTATCCCGTCCCCGACGGCCAGGGGAGCAACCTGATCAAGGCTGCGGTGGTGCCCACGCCTGGGGAAAGCCTGACCGTCAGCATGCTCATGGAGCACCTGAGCAGCCGGCTGCCCGCCTATGCCGTCCCCGCGGCCATCGACATCCTGGAGGAGTTCCCGCGTACTTCCACGGGCAAGATCAACCGGCGGGAGCTGCAGGCCCTGGCAGCCACGGCCCAGGCGTGAGCCCAGTCCGCAGATGCCACAACTTGTACCACAACTAAATCAGGCACAGCTCCACCCTCTTGGCACGTTAGTTTTAGTCAAATTTTCAACTTTCAGCTGTTTTATTGATGAGGAGTAGAACGACACAATGGACAAGAAAACCGCAATCCTGGACTTCATCCAAGATGAAATCATGAAGCGGCGGGACCCCAACCTGTCCAGCTCAACGGACCTGCTGTCCACTGGTGTGCTGGACTCCCTGGGCATCCTCCAGCTGGTGGCCTTCATCGACGAGCGGTTTGGCATCCAGGTGCCGGACGAGGATGTGGTCTACGAAAATTTCCACAGCGTGGACTCTCTGGTCGCGTACCTGGAGCAGAACCCCGCGCACGCCGCCTGATCCAGGTTGGCATGGTGCGTAGTGCGTCGTAAATCCCGGCAGAAATTCGCCAATGGGTTCCATCAGAGGGCGTGCGCCCAGAGGGCACCCGGAATTTCTGCCGTGGTATTTACGCCAGACTTTTACGCCAGACTTTTACGCCAGACTGTAGTCGTGCATGGTACATGGTGGGTCAAACGGCCACGGGCCTTCCCTCCTGTGTACTACGCACTACGCACCGCCTTCGCCACCGGCCCGGGGCCGGCTAGAAAAAGAAAGGGGTCCCGATGGTCGGGCGCCTGTTGCAGTTGAATGGCGTAGCCATTCTGGGGGTGATTTTGTTCCATGCGGCCGGGTGGGGGTTCGTGGCCATGTTTGCCTGGTCCCATCGCTACCTGCCTGCGGCCACGGACCCCACCGCCCAGATGGGGAGTCTCAGTTATTACGTCTTGCGGGGCGTTGAGCAGTTCGCTGTCTTCAGCATCCCTGCCTTTTTGTTCGTCTCCGGTTATTTCATCGCCTTTGCCACGCCTCGACGACAGGCGACGGTGAGCTGGTCCATTGTTGGGGCCCGGATCCGCAGTCTGCTGATCCCATACCTCATCTGGTCCCTGGTGTTGATCGTCTTCCTGGGGCTCCAGGGGCGGCGTCTCTCGCCGGCCGGCTATGCAGCCGCGTTGCTCACCGGCCGGGTGAACCCGGCCTACTACTACGTGCCGCTGCTCTGTCAGTTTTACCTCTTGTCGCCGTTGCTGGTCTTTCTGGCCCGTCGCTGGTGGCAGTGGCTGTTGCTGGGGGCCCTGGTCATCCAGCTGAGCATTCAGCTGCTCTATTACCCGGCGCTGTTGCATGTGTCCGCCGGTGCCCTGCAGCCCTATGTGGATGTGGTGCCCAAGTGGATCTTCCCGGTACGCATCTTCTGGTTTGTGGCGGGGCTGGTGGCTGGCTTTCACCTGGCAGCGCTCAAACAGTTCGCCGCCCGCTGGAAATGGTGGTGGCTGGGTGGGCTGTTGCTCTTGTTTGTCGTCGGCATGGTGGAATGGGAGTCCATGCAGACCTATGCCGGCCAGGGATGGTTGGCCCACCGGGAAACCTTCCTGGACACAGCCTACGGCGGATTGGTGATCCTGGCCTTTCTGGCTTTCAGCGACTTTAACGTCCCCTTTGCCGGCTTCGTGTCGGAGCTGGGGGCCAAGTCCTTCGGCATCTACCTGCTCCACTCGCCGGTGATGGAGGTCACCGCCCGCCTGATCTACCGTTTTGTGCCCGGTCTGCTGGCCCATCAGGAGATCCTGCAGCCCGTGCTCGTGGTGGCCAGCCTGGGAGTTCCCCTCCTGTTGATGGCCCTGGTCAATCGTTCTCCGTTGCGTCGTTATTACCGTTGGTTATTCGGCTAATTGATTCTAGAGGATACCGCATCGGGAAACCTGGAATCTCTTCCTATCCTTTTTCAGGAGTCATCCATGGCAGATGTCATCATCATTGGCGGAGGACCCGCCGGGGCAGCCCTGGGCTGCTACTTGTCCCGGGCCGGAATCGACAACATCATCTTTGAAGGGGCCAATTTCCCCCGTGCCCACGTGGGCGAGTCCCTGGTGACGTCCACGGTGGCGATTTTCAAAGAGTTAGGCTTCCTGCAGACCATGGAGGAGGCTGGCTTTGTGCGCAAGTTTGGCGCAGCGTGGCATGCGCCCGGCGGGCGCTCCCTGTCCCTGCGTTTTAATGCGGTGCCGGAGGAGGGCATCGATCAGGACTACACCTACCATGTGGACCGGGCCCAGTTCGACCTGCTCTTGCTGAAACACGCGGAAAAACTGGGCTCCCGGGTCTATCAGGGCACCCATGTGCGCCGGGTGTTGCTGGACGAGGCGGGCCAGGCCCGGGGGGTCTGTGTCCAGGTGGGCAACAGCGAGGTGGAGGTGCCGGCTCGGGTGGTGGTGGACGCCAGCGGGCGCAACACCCTGCTGGGTCGCCAGCTTCGCCTGAAACAAAAGGATCCCATCTTCAACCAGTACGCGGTCCACGCCTGGTTTAAAAACCTGGACCGGGGCGAAGGCGAGGAGGCCGACTACATCCACATCTACTTCCTGCCTGTGGAACGGGGCTGGGTGTGGCAGATCCCCATCAACGACGAGATCACATCCATCGGCGTGGTGGCGGAAAAGGACATCTTCAAAGGATCGCGCGAGGATATCGAGGGATACTTTTTGCGCCACGCCCACATGAATCCCGATCTGGCCCATGCCATGCGCCATGCGGTTCGGGTCACCGAGTTCAACGCCGAGGGGGATTACAGCTACAGCATGCGCCGCTTTGTGGGGGATGGCTACCTCCTGGTGGGCGACGCGGCCCGCTTTGTGGACCCCATCTTCTCGTCTGGGGTGAGCGTGGCCCTGTTCAGCGCCAAGTTTGCTGCGGAACGGATTGCCCATGCCTTTGCCCTGGGCGACTTCGGGGAACATGTTTTCCTGCCCTACGAAGAGAAGCTGCGGGCAGGGGTGGAGATCTGGTATGAGTTCATCCGGCTCTACTACAAGCTCCTGCCCCTGTTCACCCACTTCGTCCAGTCGCCCCAATATCGGCGGGAGATCGAACGCCTGTTGCAGGGGCTGGTCTTCGATCGCAAAGAGGCGCAGGTACTGCAGGCCATGCGGGAGTACATCGCCAAGGTGGAGGCATCCGAGAACCATCTCCTGCGGGGGCAGCTGAGCCCCATCCCCATCGACTGAGCGGGGAACGGCGGGCGGCATGCTGGCAGCCTGGATGAGAAGTGAATTTGTATTCGATGATTACGTGAAAGGTGATGGAGGTCACACTATCTATGAACTTTGCAAGCAATGATGTCATCATCATCGGCGGGGGGCCGGCCGGCTCTACCCTGGGCAGTTACCTGTCCATGGCGGGTATCGGCAACATGATCTTCGAGGGCGCCAACCACCCCCGACCCCACGTGGGGGAATCCCTGGTGACATCGACCACCCGGGTCTTTCGCGAGATCGGTTTTCTGGAAACCATGGAGCGGGAAGGTTTCGTGCGCAAGTATGGCGCATCCTGGCATGCACCAGGGGGCCGCTCCTTTGCCATCGAGTTTCAGGAATTTCCCCAGGAAGGAATCGACCAGGAGTACACCTACCATGTGGACCGGGCCAAATTCGACCTGCTGATGTTGAAGCATGCGGAAAGCCTGGGCTCCAAGGTCTACCAGGGCGTCCGGGTCAAGCAGGTGCTCTTCGACGAGAACGGCTTTGCCAACGGCGTCCGGGTGCAGGTGGGGGGCGCGGAGGTGGATGTGCCGGCCCGCATGGTGGTGGATGCCAGCGGCCGGGAGACCGTCCTGGGGCGCCAGCTGCGGCTGAAGAAGAAGGACCCCATCTTCAACCAGTATGCAGTCCACGCCTGGTTTAAGAACCTGGACCGGGGCGAAGGCGAGGACGCCGACTACATCCACATCTATTTCCTGCCCGTGGAGCGGGGCTGGGTGTGGCAGATCCCCATCACCGAGGAGATCACTTCCGTAGGGGTGGTGGCGGAGAAGGAGATCTTCAAGAACGCCCGCACCGACGTGGCTGAATACTTCCACCACCACGTCAACCTCAATCCGGACCTGGCCCACGCCATGCGCAACGCGGTCCGCTGCAATGATTTCAAGACGGAAGGGGATTACAGCTACAGCATGGAGCGCTTCGTGGGGGATGGCTTCATGCTGGTGGGCGACGCCGCCCGCTTCGTGGATCCCATCTTCTCGTCTGGGGTGAGCGTGGCCCTCTACAGCGCCCGCTTCGCCGCCGCCCAGATTGCCGAGGCCTACGCCACAGGCGACTTCAGCCAGAAGGCGCTCATGCCCTACGAAGAGAAGCTGCGGAACGGGGTGGAGATCTGGTACGAGTTTATCCGGCTCTACTACAAGCTGCTGCCCCTCTTCACCCACTTCATCCAGTCCAAGGACTATCGCTTCCAGGTGTTGGAGCTCCTCCAGGGTGTGGTCTTCGACCGCAAGGAGGTGCCGGTCCTGCAGGCCATGCGGGATTACGTAGAAAAGGTGGAGAAATCCGAGAATCATCTCTTCAAGGACAGGCTGACCGCCATCCCCATCGACTGACAACCCGGAACGAGAGTTCCGCTTCGCCCGCCGGGATGGTGACGCAACCATGATTCGACGCCTTCTTCTTCTCAACGGTCTTGCCATTGTGGGCGTGGTGCTCAATCACACCATCGGCTGGGGCTACGTGGCCATGTTCTGGTGGACCGACCGCTACCGGCCGGTGGCGGTGCCGGACTTCTCCCAGATGGGGGGGCTCTCCTACTGGGGGCTGCGGTTTTTCGAGCAGCTGCTCATGTTCAGCATTCCGGCCTTTCTGTTCGTCTCTGGCTACTTCATCGCCGTGGCCACAGGCCGGACCCGTTCCAACGTCAGCCCGTCGGTGGTGCGGCAGCGCATCGTCAACCTGGCGATCCCCTACCTGCTGTGGTCGCTGATCTACTTCGGGGCCAACGCCGTCCTCGAAGACCAGATCTTCACCCCCTGGCAGTACCTTCGGCTGTTGCTGGTGGGGGGAGCGGCCCAGGCGTTCTACTACGTACCGCTGGTGATCCAGCTCTACCTGCTCGCCCTGCTGATGGTGCCCCTGGCCCGGTCCCATTGGCGGCCGCTGCTGCTGGCCTCCCTGGCGATCCAGCTCGTTCCCCTGGCCCTCCGCTATCCCGTCCTTCTGGGGATGGACTGGCCCTGGGCCATCCAGTTGGAGCGCTGGTTTCCGGCCTGGTTCTTCCCCGGACACCTCTTCTGGTTTACGGTGGGGGTGGTGGTGGGCTTTCACGTGGGCGACTTTCGGGTCTGGCTGGCCCGCTGGAAGTGGTGGCTGTTGGGGCTGCTGGTCGTCACCGTGCCCCTGGGCATCCTGGAGTGGGAGTGGATCCTGCGGGCCTCTAGCCAGGGCTGGCTGGGCCAGGAGCGGACCTTCTTCGATGATCTCTATTCGGCGCTGGCCATCCTGACCTTCCTGGCTTTCGAACGGGTTAACCTGCCCGCAGCCAGGCAGCTGGCCGACTGGGGAACCCGCTCCTATGGCATCTATCTGGTCCACTCCCTGGTGCTGCTGGTGGCGATGAAGGTCATCTACCATGCAGTTCCCTGGCTGTTGGCGCATCAAATCTTGCTGCAGCCCCTCCTGCTGGCCCTGGGGCTCGCCGTTCCCCTGGCGCTGATGGCCCTGGTCAACCGTTCCCCCGCCCGGCGCTTCTACGCCTACCTCTTTGGATAACAGCCAGAGGCAGCGGAGAGCAGGGCGTGGGTGGTGCGTAGTGGGTGAGACTCTCTACGCACCACCCATTCCGCACTCCGCCACTGGCCGATCACGCCAGGCTGTCACCGAAACCCCGCTTCAGCCCGGCGGATGAATTGTCAAACTATTGACAGCTCCACCCGTGTAACCTCGTGATACACTGGAAGGCAACTGCGTAAACGAGACTTGGGAGAACGATAGGCGTCAGACATCCCCCCCGACTACCGACTACCGTCTACCGTCTACCACCCTATCGTCCACCCTCAGGGGAGAGGAAAGAAAGCTATGGCAAAAGTACTGGTCACCGGTGGTGCCGGCTTCATTGGCTCTCATGTGGCCGAAGCCCTGGTCAACGCCGGCTACGACGTGGTCGTGTTGGACGACCTGAGCGGCGGCTTCGTGGACAATCTGGTCCCCGGCGTGCGCTTCATCCAGGGTTCCATCACCGACGTCCAGCTGGTGGAAGAGCTCTTTGCCCAGGAGCGTTTCGACTACGTCTTTCACCTGGCTGCCTACGCGGCCGAAGGGCTCAGCCACTTCATCAAGCGCTTCAACTACACCAACAACCTGATGGGCAGCATCAACCTCATCAACGCCGCCATCAACACCGACGTGAAGTGCTTTGTCTTCACCTCCTCCATCGCCGTCTATGGGACCAGCCCCGAGCTGCCCATGACCGAGGAGACCCCGGCCCATCCCGAGGATCCCTACGGCATCGCCAAGCTGGCCGTGGAGCAGGAATTGGCGATCTGCAAGGAGATGTTCGATCTCAACTACATCATCTTCCGGCCCCACAACGTCTACGGCGAACGTCAGAACATCGGCGACAAATACCGCAACGTGGTGGGCATCTTCATGAACCAGATCCTCCAGGGCAAACCCATGACCGTCTTTGGGGATGGCAGCCAGGAGCGGGCCTTCACCTACATCGGCGACGTGGCGCCCATCATCGCCCGTTCCATCGAAGTGCCCGCCGCCTACAACCAGGTCTTCAACATCGGCGCGGACCGGCCCTACACCATCAACCAGCTGGCCCACGCGGTGGCCGAGGCCATGGGCGTCCCGCCGGACATCGTCTATGTCCCCGCGCGCAACGAAGTGGTGGCGGCCTACTCGTCCCACGACAAGGTGGAGCGCATCTTCGGCGTGGCTCCCCAGTACAGCCTGGAGGAAGGCATCGGCCGCATGGCGGCCTGGGTCCGGCAGCACGGCGCCCGGGCCAGCCAGGAGTTCGAGGGGATCGAGGTGACCAAGAACTTCCCCAAGGCATGGGCTATCCCGTCCCCCTCGGCGGTCAACGGCGCTTGAGGGGGTTTCTGGACGGGGATTCTGGACGGCGATTGAGGAAAAAGGAGGCAGCATGGCTGGGCGCATGCCCCACGTGGTGAGCGTGATCCTCAACACCAACCGGCGGGAAGACACCCTGGCCTGCCTGGCATCCCTGCAGGCCAACGACTATCCCAACCACACCGCGCTGGTGCTGGACAATGCTTCCACCGACGGCTCGGTGGAAGCCATCCGCGCCCAATTTCCGTCGGTGCAGGTGCTGGCCCTGGCTGAAAACCGGGGATACGCCGGCAACAACAACGTGGGGATCGCCGCCGCGCTGGCCCAGGGCGCGGACTGGGTCTTCGTCCTCAACGAGGACACGATCCTGGCGCCGGACTGTCTGCGCCAGCTCATGGCCGTGGCCGAGGGCGACGACACCGACGATGACACCATCGGCATCGTGGGGCCCCTGGTCCTCCACCACGACGAGCCCACGGTCATCCAGTCGGCCGGCGGCGCCCTGGGGCGGGACTGGCAGGCCCGGCACCTGGGCCAGAACCAGCCCGATGCGGGGCAGTTCCGTGAGCCCCGGCCGGTGGACTGGATCTCGGGCTGCGCCATTCTGGTCCGTCGTGCCGTCATCGAACAGGTGGGCATGCTGGACGAGCGCTTTTTCTACTACTGGGAGGAGACCGAATGGTGTCTGCGGGCTCGACGGGCCGGCTGGCAGGTGGTCCACGTCCCCCAGGCCCGTCTCTGGCACAAGGGCGTCCAGCGGGACTACCGGCCCAGTCCCTCAGTGACCTACTACAACACCCGCAACCGCCTGTTGATGATGGCCAAACATCGGGCGCCGCTGCGGGCCTGGCTGATCGTCTGGTTCCAGTTGGTCCGGACCCTGCTCAGTTGGAGTCTGCGTCCCAAGTGGCGACGGGTGCAACAGGAGCACCGTACGGCCCTCTGGCGGGGCGCGTTCGACTTCCTGCGCCGGCGCTGGGGGATGCGGCCAGCATGAGCGTGCAACCATGACGGGTATGGGCACCCTCTTCCAGGCGCCCGGCCGCTGGCTGGGCGAGCGACCCTGGCTCTGGCAGCGGCCTCTCCTCATCACCGTGGTGCTGGCCCTCAGCGTGGCGCTGGCGGGTCGCCTCTCCTTGCGCCAGGCCGCGGTGGTGGTGGCCCTGCCCATGCTGGTGATGGGCGGCCTGGTCCTGTTGCGGCGACCCCAGCTGGGCCCCCTCTCCCTGATTTTCATCGGCCTGTTGGTGGGCATCGGCAGCAATAACTTCAACCCGACGGTGATCAGCCTGAGCGGCCTGACCATCTTCTGGCTGCTCTATCTGGTCGCCTCCAGGCAGTTTGGCGAGGTGGGCCAGATGCGCCCCCTGTGGCCCTTGCTGTTGCTCATCGGCAGCGGGCTCCTCTCCCTCCTGGTCGGCCAGTTGCCGTGGTTTCCCCTCCCGCCCGCGCCCCTGAGCGCCCAGCTGGCCGCGGTGGGCGTCTTTGTGCTCTCGGCTGCGGCCTTTCTCATGGTGGCCCACCTCTTTGGGGAAGAAAAGTGGCTGCGCTGGATGGTGTGGCTCTTCATCGGCCTGGGCAGCATCTACCTGGTGGCCCGGGTGTCGCCCCGGCCCATCCGGCGGCTGGGGGCCTTTTACCCCTGGGGATCCACCAGCTGCCTGTACTGGACCTGGATCGTGGCCTTGCTCTTCAGCCAGGCGCTGCTGAACCGGTCCCTGCGGCCGGCGGTGCGGGGGCTTTTGTTCCTCCTGCTGGCCATGGCCCTGTACGCGGCCCTGGTCCAGACCTTCGACTGGAAATCTGGCTGGATCCCGCCCCTGGTGGCCATGGCCGTGATCCTGGCCCTGCGCTCCTGGCGGCTGGCCATCATCATGGCCTTGTTAGGCCTGTTGGTCACGCCTGTGCTGCTCAGCGGACTCATCGCCGGGGATGAGTACAGCTATTCCACCCGGGTGGATGCGTGGGTGATCCTCTGGAACATCATCGAGGTGAACCCCATCACAGGGGTGGGGCCGGCCAACTACAGCCGCTACACGCCTCTGTTCCCCATCCGCGGCTACTATGTCAACTTCAACTCCCACAACCAGTACGTGGATCTGGTGGCCCAGACGGGCGTCCTGGGATTGATCTGCTACCTGTGGTTTTTCTGGGAGATCTTCAAGGTGGCCTGGCGGCTGCGGCGACGGGCCCTCAGCCCCTTTGCCCGGGCCTACGTGGAAGGGGCCCTCGGCGGGTGGGCGGCTATGGTGGTGGCCGGCTTCCTGGGGGATTGGATCCTGCCTTACGTCTACAACGTGGGGCTGGTGGGGATGCGCTCCAGCGTGTTGGGCTGGCTCTTCCTGGGCGGCCTGCTGGCCCTGGACCGGATGACGGCCCACCAGGAGCAGACGACTTCTCCGGTGGAGGACGCCCGGACGCCCTGGCGCGCGGCGTTGGCCACACCCCAGAGCGTCCGGGAATTCGGCGGTTGAACCGGGTCGGTTTCCTAGTAAATCCCGGCAGAAATTCGCCGATAGTTTCTACCAGAGGTAGTGCCGCCCGAATTTCTGCCGTGGTATTTACGCCAGACTGTACTAGGGGCCTGCCTCGCCCCGGGCAATGACTTCGATCTCGGCCAGGCTGGCCACCCGGTCACCCAGGAAGCGGCCGCTGACCTGGTCGATTTCCACCCGAACCACCCGGGCCCGCACGTCCTGGAAGGGCACATCGGTGCCCTGGACCGAGAGCTCGCCGGTGGTCTGGCTGGCCACCTCCTGGGTGGCGGCCGCATCGCTGTAGAGGCGCACGGTGGCCTGGTGGACCACCAGGTTGCTATCTGCTTCCTGGCGGGGATTGTAGAGCCGCACCGTGCGCACGGTGACCGGCACCGGGAAGACCAGCTCCACCCACTGGCCCTGCCACTGGCCGGGCGCGCTGGACCAGTAGCGCCGGATGCTGTCGTTCATGACCCGGCGGTCCACCAGGCCGCTGTTTTCCGCCGCAGAGCGGGTGGAGGAGACCCGGATCTCGGCGCCGGGGGCCAGGTTGGTCCAGCGGGCTTCTTCGTCGCTGGCGGGCACCGGGATCATGGAGTGGCCGGCGTGGCAGCCCACACAGCGCTGTACATCCCCGTTGCGGCCGAAGTTCATGCCGGCCACGTGGGCGGCGCCGTCGATGCGCAGGGGACCACCCACTGCGGTGGGAATCTGGAGCGGTCCCCCGCCGCCCCCACCGGGAGCCGGGCCGAAGGTCAAGGGGACTTTGCCGTCGGCGCTGCGGAGTTGCTCGAAGAGGGGCACGTTGGCCGGCGCGTTGGGGTTCCGCACCGAGCCGTCCGGGTTGACCGGCAGCTCCTGGAGCAGGATGGGCCAGTCCAGGTTGGGGAAGGAGCCGGTGCTGGTGCGCTGGTGGTCCAGGAAGAAGCGGATGGTGGCGGCCGAGCCGACCGCAGGCGCGTTGACGATGGGCACGTCCACCGGTGCGTTGAAGTAGACGTTCAGCGCGTCGAAGATGAAGGTGCCGTCCTGATCGTAGGGGCCCTCGGCCGGGGGCGGCAGCGGCCCTGGGACGTCCGACACCCGGTCCGGGATGATGGGCGGCAGGGGACGTGGCCGCAGGATGCGGGCCCGCAGTTCGGTGGTGCCGGGGTTGTCGTACAGGAGGCGGGGGTTGCGGCCGTCGGCATCCATGACGTAGAGGCCGTAGTCCTGGCGAATGTCCTGCGCCCAGGAGAAGACGATGCGTCCGTCCGGCAACACGGCCGGTTCGCTGGCGTAGGTGCCGTTGAAGATCCCGTAGGAGGTCGGGTTGCTGGGGTGGACGTAGTCCAGGGAGAGGTAGGTGACGCCGATCAGGGGCTCGTAGAGGCCGGGGCCCCGCCGGTAGCGGCGCAGGCCGCCGAAGCCGGCCGCCTCGGTCATGTTGACCATGGGGAAGTAGTTGGCGATGAGTTCGCCGTCGGCCGTGAAGGCGCCCCCGTAGGCGTGGATGATGTCCCCGTCCCGATAGTGGCCGGCCCACATGGCCAGCTCCGTGCCGTCGGGGTTGATGGTGGCCAGTTGCCAGGAGTTGCGGGTCAGATGGGCTGGCCGGCCCGAGGTATCGGCCGGATTGGTGGTGAGGCCGTTGTGTTGGATGTAGCCATCCGGGCCGGTGATGGTGGCCAGGCTGTCGGTGGCAGAGCGGTGGTTGCGCCACCAGCGGGCATAGACGATCTTCCCGGTGAGGGGATCCACCAGGGGGCGGTCGGCGCCGTTACGTTCGGCCGTGATCCGGTGCAGGCCGGAGCCGTCGGCGTTGACCACGTAGAGGTTGGTGGTGCGCACGCCGCTGTACTGGCCAAAGCTGGGCCAGCGGGTGGACGCAAAGACGATGCGGCCATCGGGCAGCCAGGCCGGGTCGGTGTCGTCGTAGCCCTGGGCGCGGAAGGCGTTCTGGGCCTGGCCCAGCCGGGACATGTCCAGCTGGCTGTAGTCCAGGTCGGATGTGGTGACCGGACGCAGGCCGGAGCCGTCGGCGTTGATCACGTAGATGCGCCAGGCGTTTTGATCTCGGGTGGAGTTGGGGTCATAGTTGCCAGCAGGCAGGCCGGCGAAGACGATCTGCCGGCCGTCGTAGGAGACATCCGGCGCGTTGACGTCGATGAGGTACAGGCTGGCCGCCGTCGGGTTGGCGCCATCCACCAGCGTGCGCAGGCTACCGTCGGGTTCCAGGACCAGGAGTTTGCCAGGGGCGGCCACCTGGAAGCGGCTGAAGGCCCCCACCCCTGGCATCCCCCGGGCTTCGTCCCAGTAGATGCTGCCACGCTCTGGGATCTGGCGGGAGACAAAGACAATGGGGTCTTGGACCTCGCCGTTGGGCGGTGGCGTCGGGGTAGGGGTGGGTGAAGCGGACGGCGTGGAAACGGGTGTGGCCGTGGGGGGAGGAATGGTTGGGTTAGGTGGGGGCGTGGGAGTAGCGTTAGGGGTGTTGCCTCCCCGAACCAGGGGGAGGTAGATCTGGGAGCCTTCATGGCCCTGGGCCAGCACCCGGGCCGGCGTGAAACCGGTCCGCTGGCCGGCCAGCAGGAGGCTCAGCAGCGACCAGGTAAGCAATGTGGCGACGACGGGTCGTTTTCGTATGTGCATCAAGACTTATCCTTTTCGAGTTTCAGCCAGAGTTCGTGAACACTGCCAAACCGTACCACAGAATTAAGACCGACAACCGGCGCAAACGTCGCGAACAGTATACGTCACTTGCGTGATCGGCGTACCGTTGCCGTCCCGCCGCCCGCCATGACAGTCTGGCGTCAATACCAGGGCAGAAATTCCGGGTGCCCTCTCTTTGCGCCTTTGCATCTTTGTGCCTTTGCGTTTAAAAATGCCCTTTTTGCAGGGAAGTCAACAGTAGGAGAGTAACAGGCATTCATGCGGATTCTCTTTTTATCTCGGTGGTATCCATTTCCGCCTAGCAACGGGTCCAAGCTGCGCATTTTCAACCTGCTCCAGGGCCTGACCCGGTGCCACCAGGTGACCCTGCTCTCCTTCTGTGAGGGGCCGGTTTCTCCACCGCCGCCTCTCTGGCAGGAGCGGCTCCAGGCCATTCACCAGGTGCCCTATCGGCCCTTCGACCCCCGGCGCTGGCGAGCCCGCCTGGGGCTGTTGAGCCCCCGGCCCCGCTCGGTGCTCGACACCTTCTCGCCGGCCATGGACCAGGCCATCCGGCAGGAGCTGGCCACCGGGGACTACGACCTGGTGATCGCCTCCCAGATCGACATGGCCGCCTACCGGGACAGCTTCGGCCCGGTACCGGCCCTGCTGGAGGAGGTGGAGGTGGGGGTGATGTACGAGCACATGGCCCGGGCCGAAGGATGGCGCCGACGCCTGCGAGCCCGGCTGACCTGGGCCAAGTACCGCCGCTACTTGAACGGCCTTTGCCGGCGCTTCCGGCTCTGCACGGTGGCCTCTGCCGAGGAGCAGCGGCTGCTGGCCCAGACCCTCACCGCGGCGCTGCCCATCGAAGTGGTGCCCAACTGCATCGACCTGGCCGACTACGGAGAAGCTGCGTCCGACGGCCTGCGCCATCGGGAGCCGCACACCCTGATCTTCACCGGCTCGTTGACCTTTGAGCCCAACTACGACGCCATGGTCTGGTTCGTGGGGGAGATCCTGCCCCGCATTCGCCAGGCGGTGCCGGACGCACGGCTGGTCATCACCGGCGACCACGGCGACCGGCCCCTGCCGGCCACGCCGGGCGTGGTCCGCACGGGCATGGTGGATGACGTGCGTACCCGCATCGCCCGGGCCGCGGTGAGCGTGGTGCCCATCCGGGCCGGCGGCGGAACCCGGCTCAAGATCCTGGAGGCCATGGCCCTCCAGACCCCGGTGGTCTCCACCCGCAAGGGCGCGGAGGGGCTGGCCGTGGCCCATGGCCGGGAGCTGCTGCTGGCGGACACGCCCCAGGCCTTTGCGGAGCAGGTGATCGCCCTGTTGCGCCAGCCGGACCAGGGGCGGACGCTGGCCGCCCACGCCTACCGCCATGTGCGCGCCACCTACGACACAGCGGTGGTGCTGCCCCGTTTCCTCTCCCTGGTGGAGCAGGCGGCGCAGGGTGGGGGGCGGGAGAGCCACCGATAAGCCTGTCAGAGGATGAATGTGAAACTATCCATCGTCATCGTTAGCTGGAATACCCGAGACCTGCTGGCCGCCTGCCTGGATTCCATCGCCCGGGAGCAGGACGCGCTGGCCGGGGCCGCCGTCCAGGTGGAAACCTTCGTGGTGGACAACGTCTCCCGCGACGGCAGCGCCGTCATGGTCCAGGAACACTATCCCTGGGTGCGGCTCCTGGTCAACGAGGAGAACGTGGGCTTTGCCCGGGCCAACAACCAGGCCCTGGCCCTGTGTCAGGGCGACTATGTGCTCCTGCTGAACCCGGACACGGAGCTCCAGCCCGGCGCTTTGGGCACCCTGCTGGCCTTCATGGACGACCACCCGGAGGCCGGCGCCGCGGGCGCGCGGCTGCTCAACGGCGACGGCACCCTGCAGGAATCCTGCTCGCCGGCGCCCACCCTGGCCCGGGAATGCTGGCGTCTGCTGCACCTGGACCGCCTCTACCCCTACGCCCGCTACCCCATGGGGCGTTGGCCCGTGGACCGGCCCCGGCAGGTGGACGTGGTGCAGGGCGCGGCGCTGCTGGTCCGGCGTTCGGTGCTGGATCAGGTGGGGTGGCTGGATCCCGACTATTTCATCTATTCCGAGGAAGTGGACTTCTGCCGGCGTATCCGGGCGGCCGGCTGGGCCATCTACTGGGTGCCAACGGCGGCAGTGGTCCACTACGGCGGCCAGAGTACCCAGCAGGTGGCCGCGGAGATGTTCCTGCGCCTCTACCAGGCCAAGATCATCTACTTCCGCAAGCACGGCGGGCGCTGGGCCACCGGGCTCTACAAGGCCATCCTGTTCCTGGCCGCCCTGGCCCGGCTGATCCTGGTGCCCTTCACCGCCCTGCAGCACTCCCTGGCCCGCAAGCGGAACCTGGCCCTGGCCGGCAACTACCTGCGGCTCATCGCCGCCCTGCCCAGGCTGTAGGGAATTGGCCCTGCATAGTACCGATTGCCGAATCAAGAGTTGAATCAAGTGAGAAAGGTGTCCCATGTCCGTACAAGCCCTGACCGATGTCAAAGCCCAGATCCGTCGCTACGTGGCCGAAAACCTGCTCTTCAGCGGCAACGGCTTCGACATCGGCGACGATACTTCGTTCCTTGATGAAGGCATCGTGGACTCCACCGGCGTGGTCGAGCTGGTGCTCTTCGTGGAAGAGACCTTCGGCATCGCGGTGGAGGACGATGAGATCGTGCCCGACAACTTCGACACCGTGAACAATCTGGCTGCCTACATCCAGCGCAAGCTGGCCTGAGGAACCCCTATGCAACTGGTCCATGATTTTCTGGAGCAGAGCGCCGCACGCCTGCCCGACAAAGTGGCCCTGGTCTGTGAGGGTCAGCGCCTGACCTACGCCCAGATCGACGCCATGGCCAACCGGCTGGCCCACGGCCTGCTGGACCACGGCGTCCGGCGGGGGGACCGGGTGGTCCTCTTCCTGCCCAACAGCGTGGAGCTGGTGGTGGGCATCTTTGCCGCGCTCAAGGCCAACGCCGTCTTCGTGGTGATCAATGCCTCCACCAAAGAAGACAAGCTGCGCTATATGCTCCACAACTGCCGGGCCGCGGCCCTCATCACCGGCGCCAACCAGGCGCCGCTGGCTGCCGCCCTCATGGCGGAGGTGCCCTCCCTGGGGGTCACTGTCCTCACCGGCGGCGAATCCGCCGGGCCGGGCATGCTGGCCTTCGACGCCATCCAGGCCGACTACCCGGCCACCCGTCCCCCGCGGCGCTGCATCGACCAGGATCTGGCCTGCCTGATCTACACCTCGGGCAGCACGGGGGACCCCAAGGGCGTCATGTCCGCCCACAGCAACGTGGTCTTCGCCGCGTCCTCCATCATCACCTACCTGCAGAACGTGGAGGAGGACGTGGTCATCAACGTGCTGCCCCTCTCCTTCGACTACGGGCTCTACCAGTTGCTCATGACCTTCAAGTTCGGCGGCCGTCTTGTCCTGGAGCGCTCCTTCGCCTACCCGGCCCAGGTGCTGAAGCAGATGGAGGCCGAGGCGGTGACCGGTCTGCCCGGCGTGCCGACCCTCTTCGCCATGCTCCTGCAGATGGACCTGAGCCCCTACGACCTGCGTTCCCTGCGCTACATCACCAACACCGCGGCCGCGCTGCCGGTGAGCCACATCGCCGCCATCCGGGAGAAGTTCCCCTGGGCCACCCTCTACTCCATGTACGGGCTGACCGAGACCAAGCGCACCCTCTACCTGCCGCCCGAGCAGCTGGACATCCGGCCGGACTCGGTGGGGATCCCCATCCCCGGCACCGAGGTCTGGATCGAGGATGAAGAGGGCAACCGGCTGGGGCCCAACCAGGTGGGCGAACTGGTCATTCGGGGCGGCCACGTCATGCGGGGCTACTGGGAGAACCCGGAAGCCACCGCGGCCCGCTACCGGCCTGGCCCCCTGCCCGGCGAGCGGGTCTGCTACAGCGGCGACCTCTTCCGCATGGACGAGGAGGGCTACTTCTACTTCGTGGGCCGCAAGGATGACATCATCAAGAGCCGTGGGGAGAAGGTGGCGCCCAAGGAGATCGAGAACGTCCTCTACAAATTGCCCGGCGTGGTGGAAGCCGCGGTGATCGGCGTGGAGGACCCGGTGCTGGGCCAGGCCATCAAGGCCTTCGTGGTCTGCCGGGAGACCCCGGGCAACGGCCGATTGACGGAGCGGGATGTGTTGCGCCACTGCCGCGCACACCTGGAGGATTACATGATGCCCAAATATGTGGAGTTCTGTGACGAGCTGCCCAAGACCAGCAGCGGCAAGATCAAAAAGACGGGGCTGGCCTGATGTGTGGCATCGTGGGGACCCTCAACCTGACCCAACAGCACCCCATCGACCCGGCTCGCCTGCGCCGGATGCTGGGGGCCATCCGCCACCGGGGGCCGGACCAGTTCGGCATCTACACCTTCCAGGACCAGCGCCACGGGGTGGGGCTGGGCAGCGCGCGCCTGAGCATCATCGACCTGGGCGGCGGCCAGCAGCCCATCGGCAACGAGGACGGCACCCTCTGGATCGTCTTCAACGGCGAGATCTTCAACTATGTGGAGCTCCGGCCCTTGCTGGAGCGCCAGGGCCACCGCTTTGCCACCGACACCGACACCGAGGTGATCCTCCATCTCTACGAAACCTACGGGCCGGAGTGCGTCCACCACCTCAACGGCCAGTTTGCCTTTGCCATCTGGGATGAACGGGCCCGGCGTCTCTTCATGGCCCGGGATCGGCTGGGGATCCGCCCCGTGTACTACACCCGGCAGGCCGGGGCACTTTTCTTCGCCTCCGAGATCAAAGCCCTGCTGGCCGACCCCCGGGTCCAGGCCGAGCTGGACCCGGTCACCCTGGGCCAGATCTTCACCTGCTGGAGCCCCCTCTCGCCCCGCACGGCCTTCCAGGGCATCCAGACCCTGCCGCCGGGCCACCACCTGACGGTGGACGCCGAAGGGCACCTGACGCTGGCCCGCTACTGGCAGCCCTCTTTTCCCGATGCGGGCAGCGAGACCCCGCTGACGCCCCAGGAGGCCGCCCACCAGTTGCGGGAGCTCCTGGTGGATGCCACCCGCATTCGCCTGCGCGCGGACGTGCCGGTGGGCGCCTACCTGAGCGGCGGCCTGGACTCGTCGGCCATCACGGCCCTGATCCAGCACTACACGCCCCGCCGCCTGGAGACTTTCTCCATCGGCTTCACCGATCAGGCTTACGACGAGACCCCCTTCCAGCAGGCCATGGCCCGCCACCTGGGCACAGTCCACCACCACATCACCTGCTCCCATGAAGAGATCGGCCAGGTCTTCCCCGATGTCATCTGGCACGTGGAGACGCCCATCCTGCGCACGTCGCCCGCACCCCTCTTCCTCCTCTCCCGGCTGGTGCACGACCACGACTTCAAGGTGGTGCTCACCGGCGAGGGGGCGGATGAATTTCTGGCCGGTTACAACATCTTCAAGGAGGCCAAGATCCGGCGCTTTTGGGCCCGGGAGCCGGATTCGCCCTGGCGACCGCTGTTGCTGCAGCGGATCTACCCCTACATCGAAAGCCTGCGCCAGAATCGGGGCGCCTACCTGACCCAGTTCTTCGGGCGACACCTGACCGAGGTGCAACGCCCCGACTACTCCCATCTGATCCGCTGGGAGAACACCCGGCGCAGCCATCGCTTCTTCGCCCCGGCCCTCCAGCACCCTGCCGGCGCCAACGGCCAGGCACCCCTGGATGGCGTGACCCTGCCCCCGGGGTTTGACCGTTGGAGCCCGCTGGCCCAGGCCCAGTACCTGGAAATCACCATTTTCCTGGGTGAGTACCTGCTCTCTTCCCAGGGGGACCGGGTGGCCATGGCCCATTCGGTGGAGGGGCGCTTCCCCTTCCTGGACTATCGGGTGGTGGAATTCTGCAATAGCCTGCCCCCGCGCCTGAAGCTACGGGGGCTCAACGAGAAGTACCTGCTCAAGCGGGCCGTGCAGGACCTGCTGCCGGCGGAGATCTGGCAGCGGGCCA
Organism: Litorilinea aerophila; assembly: GCF_006569185.2. Taxonomy (NCBI): domain Bacteria; kingdom Bacillati; phylum Chloroflexota; class Caldilineae; order Caldilineales; family Caldilineaceae; genus Litorilinea; species Litorilinea aerophila. The sequence goes on from NZ_VIGC02000013.1 coordinate 67,748, forward strand.
AGCGACCCTATCGGGCGCCCATCCACCGCAGCTTCTTCCCGGAGGGCAGGCCCCTGGAGTGGGTGGCCGAGCTGCTCTCGCCGGCCCGCCTGGCAGAGGCCGGCTGCTTCAACCCGGACGCGGTGACCCACCTGACCCGGAAGCTGGCCCGCCTGGGGCACCTGGGCGAGACCGACGACATGGCCCTGGCCGGCATCCTCTCCACCCAACTGGTGCACCACCAGTTCATCGCCCACTTCCGCCCGCCGGCACCCCTGGCCGACCAGGACGATGTCAAGGTGGTGGCCCGGGGCGCATGGGCCGTCACTTCGTTGAAACATACGGCTTAAACACAAGGAAAACCCATTGACCATGTCACTTGACCGAACGTCATCGAATCAGACCGCGACCCACCCCGGCCGCCCGGCCGTCGCCTTTCACCGGGACATCCTGAAGCTGGACCCTGCCCGGGAGGTGGAACGGATCACGGAACACCTGCGCCGGGACATCTTCCAGGTGCTCCGGCGCCGGGGGGGCGTGCTGGGCGTCAGCGGCGGCGTGGACTCCGCGGTGGTGCTGGCCCTGGCCGTCCGGGCCCTGGGGCCAGAGCGGGTGGTGGCCCTGCTCCTGCCGGAGATGGAGTCCAGCCCGGACAGCGCACGGCTGGCCCATCAGGTTTGCCGCCAGTTTGGCGTCAAACCCGTCGTGGAGGATGTCACCGGCGCGCTCATCGGCTTCGGCTGCTATCGCCGGCGGGATGAGGCGGTGCAGGCCATCTTCCCCGACTACGACAGCACCTACAAGCTCAAGATCGGCCTGCCGGCCGGCCTGCTGGAAAAGGACACCCTCAACGTCTTCCACGCCACCATCGTGGCGCCCGACGGCACCGAACAGACCAAACGGCTGCGCCCGGCCGAGTTCCGCCAGATCGTGGCCGCGTCCAACTTCAAGCAGCGGGCCCGGGCGGCCCTGCTCTACTACCACGCGGAACTGCGGGACTACGCGGTCATCGGGACGCCCCAAAAGAACGAGCACGGCCAGGGCTTCTTCGTGAAGTATGGCGACGGCGCCATGGATGTGAAGCCCATCGGCCACCTCTATAAGACCCAGGTTTACCAGCTGGCCGAGTACCTGGAGATCCCGGCCGAAATCCGGGAACGGCCGCCCACGTCGGACACCTACAGCGCCGGCAGCACCCAGGAGGAGTTCTTCTTCCGGCTTCCCTTCGAGCTGATGGACCTGCTCTGGTATGCCCTGGAGCATCAGGTGCCGGTGGCCACCGTGGCCCGGGAGATGGAGCTGACCGAGGAGCAGGTGCAGCGGGTCTTCGACGACCTGACCCGCAAGCAGCGTACCACCGAGTATCTGCGCACGCCGCCCCTGGGTGTGGAAAACGGGTAGGGGGTGAGCCAGCGTGGCCCGTCTATCGGCCCATTCGTTGTTCCATGCTTTTGCCCCACTCCAGGACAGCCTGATCCAGGGGCGCTGGCTTTGGCGGCTGCTCCTGGTGGGAGGGCTGCTTGCCGGCGTGCTGATCCCGTCCCCTGGGGCGGTGTATGCCCAGGGCGAGTGTACCGGGCCGTTCCTCTCTGTCAGCCGGCCGTTGACCGAGCTGGGCCCGGACGAATATGTGCGCCGGATCGGCGTCGAGACCCCCGTGGCCACCGGCTTCCAGGGCGGCCTCTATCCGGGCGGCGTCAATCAACGCCCGCCGGCCCACGAGGCGGCTGGCCTGGCCGTGGCTGCCCAGATCGTGCCCCGCAACGCCGACGGACAGCCCGACCCCGCCGGGAAGATCGGCCTCATCTCCGTGGGGATGTCCAACACCTCGTCCGAGTTCAACACCTGGATGGCCATGGCCCACCGGGATCCGGCCGTGAATCGGGCGCTGGTGCCGGTCAACGGCGCCCAGGGCGGCCGTACGGCCGATTTCTGGACCGATCCCTACGCGGCCACCTGGCAGGAGCTGGAACAGCGGGTGGCCCGGGCCGGCCTCACCAACCAGCAGGTGCAGGTGGCCTGGATCAAGCAGACCCTCACCCGGGGCGGTGAGTTCCCGGCCAAAGCCCAGGAGCTGGAACGGGCCCTGGCGGCCATCGCGCGCAACCTGACCCTGCACTTTCCCAACCTGCGCATCGCCTACCTCTCCAGCCGCACCCGCTCCTACACCTACGAGCGGGGCCTGAGTCCGGAGCCAGTGGCCTTTGAGACCGGCTTCGCCGTCAAGTGGCTGATCGAGAAACAGATCGCGGGCGATCCCACCCTCAACTTCGACCCGGCCCAGGGCGCAGTGCAGGCGCCCTACCTCTCCTGGGGGCCGTACCTCTGGGCGGACGGGGAGAATCCCCGGGCCGATGGCTTGACGTGGACCCAGGCCGACCTGGCCCAGGACTGCACCCATCCATCCCCCAGCGGGAACCAGAAGGTGGCCCGTCTGCTCATGGACTTCTTCAAGACCGACACCACGGCGACGGCCTGGTTTCTGGCGCCGGCCGCAGCCACGCCTGCCGGCCTGCCCATGGCCACCCCCCGCTCCGTGAGCCCGCTGCGGGTGACGTCCATCCCCCAGGGCCCCGGGGCGCCGGCCGTCCCGGGGAACGCCGCACCCGGCCCGACCCCATCCCCTGCCGGCTGCGCCGGCGGGTCGGCGTGCACCCCCGAAAGCCCCCCGGCCGAGGCCTCTCCCGGGGCAGCCCCGGCCCTGCCCACACCCACGTCCACCGCCACCCCCCCTGCGATCGCCACGACCATCGCCACCCTTACCCCGGTGCCGCCCTGGCCCGGGAGCCGGGAACGCTACCGGTTGGCCCTCTACCTGACCGTGGGCGCCGGCCTGGCCCTCTTGCTCGTCGGCACAGGCTGGATCAGCCTGCGTCGCCACAGGGGCAGGTGATTGGCTGAATTGACAGGAAAATGCAAGAACTTTCGCTTGTTTTCCACGGTATACTGATGGGCGTGGCACAAGTATTCATCATACACTTTTGAGGAAGGTTCCCATTGTCTCCATTGACGCCGTTTACATGGCTGTCCCCATCAGGTCGGCACGCCATCACCTCCCGACGTTCTCTCCTCACGTTGATCCTCTGCGGTCTGGCGCTGTTGTTGCTCTGGACCGTGGACAAGGGGCCCCAGGCTGTGGTGGCCCAGGACGGCGCCGGCTACGCGCTGGCCCTGGACGGCGTGGATGATTACGTGGTGTTGGGCCGGGTGGGAAGCCTGGTCGGCGCCAACTGGACCCAGGCCAAGAGCATCAGCGTCTGGCTGCGGCCCACAGCCGCCAATGGCCCGGCGACCCTGCCCGAAGTGGGCGAGCTCATTGTGGGCAACGACTTCCCCCGCTCCTTTGGCATCAACCGGGCCAACTACGGCGGCGGCGACTACATCTGGGTCTGGAACTATGACAGCGACGGCGTGGACCGCATCGCCATCCCCTTCACGCCGGGCGAGTGGCTGCAGGTCACCCTGGTCCATGCCGATGGCATGCTCACTGCCTACAAAAACGGCACCCTGGTGGGCAGTGTCCCCAGCGGCGCCACGTTCATGCCCAACGCCACCGCGGACGGCACCCTCTACCTGGGGGGCTCCGGCCGCCGCGGCAGTGCCACCTACTTCGCCGGCGAGCTGGACGAAGTACGCCTCTGGCAGGTGGCGCTGGACGCCGCCACCGTGGCCGCGTGGACCAACCAGCCGGTGACCAGCCTCCATCCCCAGTGGTCAGCCCTGGCCGCCTACTACCAGATGAGCAACGGCAGCGGCACTGTGCTGAGCGACGACAGCGGCCACGGCTGGGCCGGCACCCTTCAGGGCGGCATGGGCGATCCCAACTGGGTCAGCTCGGGCGCCATGGGCAGCACGCCCGCGCCAACGGCGACGCCCCCCGCCGCCACGGCGACCTCGACGCCCACCCAGGTAGCCACGGCAACATCCACCGCCACCCCGGCGGCGACGGCTACCCCGACGGCGACTGCGACGCCAACGGCAACGGCCACTCCAACGGCCACCGAGACACCAACCGAGACACCGACCGCGACGCCCGAGCCGACGGCCACTGCCACGCCCACCGAACCGCCCACGCCTGCACCCAACACCGACCCCGTGGCCGCGGACGACGCCGCGAGCACCTCGGTGGATGTGCCGGTGACCGTGGACGTGCTGGCCAACGACAGTGACGGGGACGGCGATGCCCTCACCATCGTCGCCGTGGGCCAGGGGGCCAACGGCGCGGTGACCAACCACGGCGTGAACCTCTCCTATGCCCCGGTATCCGCCTTTACCGGCACCGACGTCTTTACCTACACCGTGGGCGACGGCCGGGGTGGCTTTGCCACGGCCCAGGTCACGGTTACCGTGAATGAACAGGCCGACGCCGGTTTCGCCCTGGAGTTCGACGGCAGCAACGACTACGTGGTGTTGGCCGAGACCTCCGCCATCATGGCGCCCGGCTGGCAGGACACCAAGTCCGTCAGCCTTTGGGTGCGGCCCATGGGCCCCGGGCCCGAGTGTCGCATCGGCACGCCTGCCTGGTGTGACGCGGTCTTCGGCGACCGGGCCCGCTGGTGGGGTATCTCCATCGGCGTGATGAACGGCTACGACCGTCTCTGGATCTGGAACTATGACGGCAGTTCGGGCTCCATGCTGGACGTCATCGGCGTGCCCTACACGCCCGACGAGTGGGTCCACATCGGGCTGGTACACAGCGATGGTGTCTTACGGGCCTACAAAAACGGGGTGGAGGTGGGCAGCATTGCCAGCGGCACCACCCAGCAGCCCAACACCGGCGCCCAGCCCGTCCTTCACCTGGGCGGCATCATCAACAACGCCAGCCGCAACTGGACCTTCCACGGCCAGGTGGATGAGCTGCGCCTCTGGAACACGGCCCGGACCGCGGCCGAGATCGCCCAGGAGATGAATGCACCCCTGGCGGGCACAGAGCCCGGCCTGGCCGCCTACTATCGCATGTCCGACGGCGCGGGCACCCTGTTGACCGACGACAGCGGCCATGGCTGGACCGGCACCCTGAACGATGGCAATCAATTTGTGCCCGCGGACGGCCCCATCCAGTGGGTGCCCTCCACCGTGTGGGCCGGAAGCGTGCAGGGGGCTGGGCTCTCCGCCCAGGCAGACCGGGGCGGCGTCATCCTGCTGGGCATCGGCCAGCGGCCGGCAGATGGCCGGCTGATCGAGCCCACCGAGATCCGCCAGGATCACCATCAGATCTTTCTGCCCGTGGTTCGGGCCAGATAGGAGATAGCGCCGAGATGAATCGTCAACTGGCCGCCTTGAGCGGTGTGGCGATGGTCCTGGTGGTGCTGCATCATGCCATCGACCTGCAGCTCAGCTGGCTGCAGCAGACGGGGCAGGGGCTGGCGGGCTGGCAGTTTGGGGCCCTGGTGCTCCTGCACCGTCTGGGCAAGTTCGCCGTGCCCACCTTTCTCTTCGTCTCCGGCGCCTTTGTCGCCTACGCCGCCCGGGGGAATCCGCCCCATCTTTCCTGGCACAGCGTGGGCATGACCTTGCGCCGCCTGCTCTGGCCCTACCTCATCTGGTCGTTGCTCTTCTACGCCTGGATCTTCTGGCGTCGGGGCGATGCCTACTCGGTCCTGGGCTACGTGAAGAACCTGCTGGTGGGCTATCCCTACCATTTCATTCCGCTGCTGCTCTTTTACTACGGCATCTCTCCCCTGATTGCCCGGGTGGCCCGGCGCCATGGCTATCTGCTGTTGGCAGCCATCGGCCTCTACCAGCTCTTCCTGATCAACCTGGAGTTTCCCGGCAGCCTGGGCTTCACCTTCCCGGCGTCGGGCGCTCTGCGACTGCTGGTGCCGCCCATCCTGGGGGAGACGGTGGCCCTGTGGGGGATCTACTTTCCCCTGGGGCTGGTCTACAGCCTGAAGGCCCGGGAGCTCACCCCCCGGGTGGCCCGGCTGCGCGCACCCCTGGTGGCGGCCACAGTGCTGTTCTTTCTGTTGGATGTCCTCCACACCGCGGGGGTGATCCACGCACCCCTGGCGGTTCATCTCTATCCGTTTACCTTCCTGTGGCTGGTGCCGTTCATCCAGCGCAACGCCATCCCCCGGGTTCGACAGTTCGAGGCCGTGGGCAAGCGTTCCTACGGGCTCTACCTGACCCATCTCCTGGTGATCGACGCCGCCTACTTTCTCGTCAACCACTTTGCGCCCGGCCTTTTTGCCCACCCCCTTCCTCTGGCGCTGGTTGTCTTTGTCCTGGCCCTGGCGATCCCCCTGCTGGGCATGGCAGGGATGACGGCGTCGCCGGCCCGGGGGGCCTATCGCTTTGCATTCGGCTGAGGCCATCACCCATCCACGGCACAGGACCTGACGATGTTTCGGCAGATGGTACGTCGCGGTATCGCGCAGGTATCTCACTGGAGGCATATGTCCTACCCAATGTTGCGCAATCTGGCTACGGAGGTCGGCTTGATCGGCAGCCACCGGGATTACACCCGCTTCATCATCCTGGGCCGCTCCCGCAGTGGCTCCAACTTCCTGCGCGGCCTGCTGAATGCCCACCCCCAGATCGTGGCCTTCGGCGAAATCTTCCAGACCCCGGATGAGATCGCCTGGGGACTCACCGGCTATGGCCAGAGCCGCTACCTGCGCACCTTGCACCGGGAAGATCCGGTGCGCTTTCTGGAAAGCCAGGTGTACCGTCGTTTTCCCCGGTCGGTGGCGGCGGTGGGCTTCAAGATCTTCTACTACCACGCCCAGCACGACGGCTGGCGTCCAGTCTGGCGCTATCTGGCGGAGCAGAAGGATCTGAGAGTGATTCACATTCGCCGGGAGAACATCCTGCGCACCCACCTCTCCCGCAAGCGGGCCATGCTCACCGATACCTGGGTCAACGTCACCGGCGAGCCCATGACCCAACCGCCGGTGACCCTGGACTATCGGGAGTGCCTGGAGGATTTCGTCACCACCCGGGCCTGGGAGCTCCGCTACGACGAGCTCTTTGCCGATCATCCCAAGATCACGGTCCGCTACGAGGATCTGGATACCGACTATGCCGGTGAGATGGCCCGGGTGCAGGAATTCCTGGGCGTCTCCCCGCAGCCGGTGCGCCCGGAAACCTACAAGCAGTCCACCCAGCCCCTCTCCCAGGCCATCGCCAACTATGCAGAGCTGCGGGCCCGGTTCCAGGGTACCGAGTGGGAGAGCTTCTTTGAGGAGTGAGTTTGTTTAGCGGGCTGTGCACCTGTCTACCCCCAACACCCCGGGGCTCTGCCTGCTGTTCGTTTCGTGCAGTCCGTCGCAGCATCTTACAGGAAACTGAGAAACTAACACAACCATGAAAGCATCGCTACGTACCATCTTCCTTGGCGTATCCATCTTTGCCCTGGCGGCCGTTCTGTTCGTCTGGCAGTCCCTGCCGGTGACCGCGGTCACGGTGGGCAACGATGAAATCAATTTCATCACCGTCCGCTACGACTACCCCAGCACCGGCCAGTCTACCTGGTATTACCAGGTGATCTCCGGCCGCCGCCCCGCCATCAGCCACGTCACCTTCCAGATGAACCTGGACTGCCTGGATGTGGTGGATGCCGGTACCTGGGACGGCACCAACCTGGACGCGTTGAATTCGGGCGCGGGGCAGCCGGAAGTGGGCACCGATCCCACCACCGGCGTGACCGGCCTCAAATTCGACCAGGGCTTCGCCGATAACGAAGTGCGCTACTACTACTTCACCGTGGACGGCAATTACGCCCAGAGCTCCATCACCGTAGCATCCAAGGGGGGGCCAGGCTACGACACCGCCCTGATCACCGGGCCGAGCCTGAGCTGCCAGCCCCAGGAAACTCCCAGTCCAACACCGACCAACACGCCGACGCCGGTGCCGCCGACACCCACACCTATACCGACCAACACACCGACGCCGGTGCCGCCGACGCCCACGCCCACCAATACGCCGACGCCAGTACCGCCGACACCCACACCTACACCAACCAACACACCGACTACCTGTGTCACCGCGGCAGTGGACCTGGAGCTTCTGGTCAACGGCGAGGACGCCGACAGCGCCCCTGGACCCACGGTCCCCGTGGGCAGTACGGTGACCTGGACCTACGTGGTCACCAATAACGGTGGCACCCCGCTGACCAACATTGCCGTCTTCGACCAGATGGTCGGCGCCACGCCGGTCTGCACCCAGGCTTCCTTGGGTGTTGGCCTCTCGTTCAGCTGTGAGCGAACCACCACGGCCCAGGCCGGCCAGTTCGTCACCACCGCCAAGGTGACCGCCTTCTGCGACGGTGTCGAGGTGACCGACCGGGACAAGGGATACTACACAGGTCAATAGGTTCCAGGCCCGGCGCCTTCCCCCGGCGCAGGGTCCACCATGACAGCCTGGTGGGGTTGGCGACTACCCAACGGAGGTAATAGACCCATCGTAGAGGGCATGTTGTCAATCCCACCAGTCAATCCCGGCAGAAATTCGCCGATAGTTTCCACCAGAGGGAGTGCGCCCAGAGGGCACCCGGAATTTCTGCCGCGGTATTGACGCCAGACTGTACTAAGCATCGGCCAGGCATCCTGGCGTGACGGGGGCGCAGGGATGCTCTGGCATCTGGGTCTGGCCGGACCGACGATGTGGGTGGGAACCCCCGAGGTACCACCCACCATCTGATCTCTGGGCGCATTGACGCCCCCTGGTACTGCCCTTGTAGAGGGGATTCAGCCGTTGAAGATCCTGTTTTTGACCCAGGTGTTGCCCTATCCACTGGACGCCGGGCCCAAGGTGCGGGCCTACCATGTGCTGCGCTACCTGGCCCAGCGCCATCAGGTCACCCTGGTCTCCTTTGTCCGGCCCGGGGATCCCCCCGCAGCCCTGGCCCATCTTCGGGCACTGTGTGGGTCGGTCCACACCGTGCCCATGGTGCGCAGCCCTGGACGGGACCTGTTCCATCTGGCCCGCAGCCTGGCTGGTCCAACCCCGTTCCTGATCGCCCGAGACTGGGTGCCGGCCATGGCCCAGACCCTGGACCGGGTGGTGCAGGCAGAGGGGCCCTTTGACGCCGTCCACGCCGATCAGCTGTGGATGGCGCCCTATGCCCTGGGGATCGCGGAGCAGGCCCATCCTCCTGGCTCTATCCGCCGCGTGTTAGACCAGCACAACGCGGTCTTCCTGATCCCGGGGCGCATGGCGGCCGGCGAAGGCAACCCCCTCAAGCGGGTCCTGATGGCCCTGGAGGCCCGCAAGCTGGCCCGCTACGAGGCGGAGGTCTGCGCCCGTTTTGACCGGGTGGTGTGGGTCACCGAGGATGACCGCCGCGCGGTACAGGGCCAGGCCGCCCGCTTTGGACTTCAGCAGGCGGTCGCCGCGGCCGATGGCAGCGTGATCCCCATCTGCGTGGACCCGGAAGCGGAGCCGCCCATCCCGCGGGGGCCTGACCCCAGGCGGGTGACCTTCCTGGGCGGGTTGCACTATCCGCCCAACGCCCAGGGGGTTCTCTGGTTTGCCCGGGAGGTCTTCCCTCAGGTCTTGGCCCAGGTGCCCAACGCAATCTTGACGGTGATGGGCAAGCAGCCACCGGCGGCCCTGGCCCGGCTGGGGCTACCCCCGGGCAGCCTGGAGCTGACCGGCTATGTGGACGACCCCCGGCCCTACCTGGCCGACACCGCAGCTTTCATCGTGCCCCTGTTGGCCGGCGGCGGCATGCGGGTCAAGATCCTGGATGCCTGGAGTTGGGGACTGCCTGTGGTCAGTACCACCGTCGGCGCGGAGGGCATCCAGCTGCGGGCAGGCGAGCAGCTTGTCCTCGCCGACGAGCCGGGCGATTTCGCCCGCGCCGTGGTTCGTTGCCTGCAGGAGCCGGACTACGCCCGTCAGCTGGCCCAGGCCGGCCGGGACTGGGTCCTGGCCCACTATCATTGGCGTCTACGGTACCGGGCCTGGGAGGCCATCTATCCCGCCCCCCAGGCCGAGCCGGTGCGTTCCCGGGTGAGGGAGCCTGCGGGGTCCCAACCTGTGGTACGCACCTGAACCCACAGGTGCGTACCAACCTGTGGGACGCACCGGAACCAAACGGTACCGGTTTGGCCCAGGGCGGCGTCAACCGACCAGAGACGCGTCCCGCACCAGCGGATGCTTCCTGGGCGAATTGATGCCCCTTGGGACCGGCGCCCGTCCTTTGCAGCCATGCTGGTGGCTGTGGGGAGGGCGGTTATCGGAGGAACTTAGCAGACAGTGGACACCCAGCCCGGACGACGTAAACCCCGGTCGCCCGTCCAACAGGACGTGGCCGCTGGCACGCCGAACTGGCTGGGGCACCCTGGCGCACCACTGTGGCGCAAAGGAGGTGATGCCTATCGGTAGAGTCTGGACAGGCAGTTTTCTAGCATCGTCGAGTTTTGTCATGTCCTGGGCGGAATCGGGCCTCCACAATCCCGGCTCCCCCGCCGACAGAGAGGCGCGGTCCCTCGCGAGGATGTTCGCCGGCAGGTGCCATGGGCGCCTGACCGGGTTCCTCCAAATGAGGGTATACCCTTACTATTCAACCGGGAGGAAAAAATGAACCATCGATTTTGGCGTTTTGCGATTCTGATTGCGCTGGTGGTCGCCGCCTTCAGCGTGCCGGCCACTGCCCTGGCCGGGAAGAAGGTCTACAAGGCAGCCCTGAGCACCAAGAACGAGCTCCACGACGTGGTGGACTCCAACGCCAGGGGCCGGGGTGTCTTTGCCATCTTCGCCGACGGCCAACTGCACTTCCAGGTGCAGGTGCGCAATCTCTCGGGCCCGGTCACCGGCGCCCATCTCCACGGGCCGGCTACCGCTGCCCAGAACGCGGGCGTGCTGGTGACCCTCTGCGGCAACCCCCAGCCGGGCGTTTACGCCACCTGTGAGACCACCGACGGCGTCTTCTCGGTGGATGGGGTCATCACATCCCAGTTGCTGGCCCAGTTGGGGCTGAAGCCCAAGGATCTCATGGAGTACCTGGACAATGGTCTGGTCTACATCAACGTGCACACCGCCCAAAATCCGGCCGGTGAGGCGCGGGGCCAGCTCATTCCCCAGTAATTTCCTGTTGTCGGAGGGGCGGGTTCCAAACCCGCCCCTCTCACCCTGATCACGCCCATGCACATTCTCTACGTGGTTCCCTACGCGCCCAATCCCATCCGGGTGCGACCCTACCAACTGATTCGGGGGCTTTTGCGTCGCGGCCACGCGGTCACCGTAGCCACCCTGTGGAGCAGCCCAGAGGAGCGCCAGGACCTGGCTGTCCTGGACGCGTGGGGCGCCCGGGTGATGGCCGAGCCCCTGCCGCGGTGGCGTGCGGCCCTCAACCTGGTGCGGGCCCTGCCCGGTTCCAGGCCGCTGCAGGCCGCCTATTGCTGGCAGCCGGCCCTGGCCCGGCGCATCCGCCAGCTTTTGGACGCGGAATCCTTTGACGTGATCCACGTGGAGCATCTGCGTGGGGCAGCCTATGGCCTGGGGGCCCAGGCCCATCTGGCCGACCGGCCCGGATCGCCCCCGGTGGTGTGGGATAGCGTGGACTGCATCGCCTATCTCTTCGAGCAGGCAGCCCGCCACAGCCGGAGCATCCAGGGGCGGCTGATGACCCGGCTGGAGCTGGGACGTACCCGGCGCCATGAGGGGGCCCTGCTCCAGCGTTTTGACCGCACCCTGGTCACCTCAGCGGCGGATCAGGCGGCCCTGACGGCCCTGGCCCGGGAGGCCAACCCCCGGGGGATCATTCGTCCCCCGGCCATTGTGGCCAACGGCGTGGACCTGGCCCATTTTACCCCTGGCCTGCCGGATCAGCGGGCGCCGGCCAAGGTGGTCTTTAGCGGCAAGATGAGCTACCACGCCAACGTCACTGCCGCCCTTTTCCTGGTGCAAGAGATCATGCCCCGGGTCTGGGCCCGGCATCCCCATGTGCAGGTGCAGATTGTGGGGGCCCAGCCCACGGCCGCGGTGCGGGCGTTGGCCACGGGGGATCCTCGGGTGACGGTGACCGGCTGGGTGCCCGATCTCCGCCCCTATCTCCAGCAGGCGACCCTGGCCGTGGCGCCCGTCCTCTACAGCGCGGGCATCCAAAACAAGGTGCTGGAGGCCATGGCCTGTGCCACGCCGGTGGTGACCACGCCCCAGGCGGTAGCCGCGCTGCAGGTGGACCTGGCCGCGGAAGTGGCCGTAGCTCCGGATGCCGATGGCCTGGCCCAGGCAGTCGTCCAGTTGCTGGAGGACCCGGCCCGACGTCGGCAGCTTGGCCAGAACGGCCGGGCCTATGTGGAGCGTTGCCACTCTTGGACAGCGGCCGTCTCCCGGCTGGAGGTTATCTACCAGGAGAGCATGGCCCAGCCCAGGCCAATTTCGCCACGACCGGAAGGCCGCCAGTTTGCCGTAGGGGCAGCTCCCAGCCGCCCGATCTCGTAGACGGTAGGGGCGGGGCTTGCCCGGCCCGGTGTCGCCGGCCGCGAAAGGCCGTCGGTTGCCGTAGGGGCGGACCCCCGTGCCCGCCCGATGGTGCCGATTGCCCCCGGGCGGATGGAGGGACAGAAACGTAGGCGCAGCTACGAGCTGCGCCTACGACGGGGTGGCCATTTCCGTAGGGGCGGGGCTTGCCCGGCCCGGTGTCGCCGGCCGCGAAAGGGCCGTCGGTTGTCGTAGGGGCGGGCCGCCGTGCCCGCCCGATGGCGCCGGCCCGGGCAGCGGCGAAAAGGCGACGAATCGATGGTGATGTGCATTCTTTTTGGCAGGAGAGTCAGCAATGCAGGCAGGGAAGAGACAGGCCGTAGCAACCCGGACAGCCGAAGCGGCAGGCCGGCTGTCCATACTGGGACGCCAGATCAGCGTGGGGCGGCTTCTGGCCATGATCGCGCTGGTGGCGGTCCTGTTGCGGGTGGCTTCGGCCCTCTACCAGGGGGATACGGTCAACGTCCTTCCCGGCGTCTTCGATGAGGTCTCCTACGATGGGCTGGCCCGCCGGGTGTTGGGCGGCCACGGCTTCACCTTTGCCCAGGACCACTGGCCGGCCACCAAGGCCGGGGAGCCTACGGCCCACTGGAGCTTCCTCTACACCCTCTACATTGCCGGGGTCTACGCCCTCTTCGGCGCCCACCCCCTGGCCGCACGCCTGATCCAGGCGGTGCTGACCGGCCTGTTGCAGAGCTGGCTGGCCTGGCGGATCGGGCGCCGGGTCTTCGGGCAGGCGGCTGGCCTGATCGCGGCCGCCCTCAGTGCCGGCTACATCTACTTTTTCTACTACGCTGGCGCCCTGGTAACCGAGTCCTTTTACATGGTGGCCATCCTCTGGGCTCTGGACGCGGCCCTGCGCCTGGGCGACCGGCTGGCCGCCGGGTCGGATGCCCCGCGGCCCGGCGCGAACGCATGGCTCTGGCTGGAGCTGGGCGCAGCCGTGGCCGTGGCCGGGCTGTTGCGCCAGGTCTTCCTGCTCTTCGTCCCCTTCCTCTACCTGTGGCTGGCCTGGCGAGGCCTGGCCGGCTCGGGCGGCTGGAGACGGCGGGCGTGGGCAGCGGCGCCGGGGCTGCTGGTGGGCTTCGTGCTGGCCACGGCTGTGGTGGTGGCGGCCATCGCTCCCTGGACCATCCGCAACGCACGTGCCTTTGGCACCTTTGTCCCGCTGAACACCAACGCGGGCTACGCCTTCTACTGGGGCAACCATCCTGTCTACGGCACCCGGTTCCAGGGCATCCTGCCGGCGGATGGCCCCTCCTACGTGGATTTGCTGCCCCGGGAGCTGGCTTCCCTGAACGAGGCGGAGCTGGATCAGGCGCTATTGCGGCGGGGCATCGGCTTTGTGCTGGCCGACCCCTGGCGCTATGGGTTGCTCTCCCTCAGCCGGGCGCGGGAATACTTCAAATTCTGGCCCTCGGCTGAATCCAGCACCATCAGCAACCTCTCCCGGGTGGCTTCCTTTGGCCTGCTCCTGCCCTTCATGTTGGTGGGCCTGGCCCTGGCCGTGGGACGGCTCATCCGGCGGGATGATCCCCGGCAAGGCCCGGCGGTGCTGCTCCTGGGCCTTTTCATCGGGGTCTACACCGGCGTCCACTTGCTCACCTGGACTTTGATCCGCTATCGCCTGCCGGTGGACAGCGTCCTGCTCCTCTTTGCGGCCCTGACCCTGGTGGAGCTGGCTGCCCGGCGGGGGTGGCTGACAAACGCTGCCACAGCCGGGCCTGTTTCCCCTTCGGCTGTCTCCACTTCTTCTGTTTCTTCCTCTGTTTCGACCTTTGACAGCTATTTGTAAGCCCCAAGCCGGTCAAAATGTGCTAATGTATCCATGCCAGTATCTGGCTGGCTGAGTTCCTGACAGAACGCTCCATTCATTTGACTGTCAGGCCATGACCGTTGTACCCCCGATGGAGGTGGGATAGAGCCGTTCTGACAGGTCCCGCCCTCCTGGCGTCGCAGGTGACACCCCCCCATGGTACATCCAGTTGACGCCGCCGGATGAAGTAGCCGATCCGACGGCCGGGTGTCGCCTGTCCGCAGGCAGGGAGACGGTCTCCCAGGCTGTCAGACCACGGCGGGCGCGAGAAAGCCGTCGTTTATGTTGAGGGAAGCTCTCTACTATGACATTGCAGACTGAAACCGCTCGACTTGACGCGATTCATCAGGCCCCCTGGCTTTTGGAGAACCAGTCCAGCCACTACCGGCGCCTCTATCGTCTGGCCCTCCTGGTGGGGGACGGAGCCATGTTGCTGTTGGCCTTTGCCCTGGCCTACTGGCTCCGCTTTCAGGTGGGCATCACCGTCTCACCCGAGGTGACACCGGTTCCCCAGCACTACATCCGCCTGGTCCTGATCTTGATTCCTTTGTGGCTGCCCCTGTTCTCGTTGCTGCGCCTGTACGACTTTCACTACCTGTTGGGCGGCACGGCGGAGTATGCCCAGGCCTTCAACGCCACCACCAGCGGCATGATGATCGTCATCCTGGCCAGCTTCGTGGATCCCAGCTTCCGCATCTCCCGGGCCTGGCTCCTCATGTCCTGGCTGCTGTCCACCGGCCTGATCTGCGGCAACCGCTTCCTCCTGCGCCGGCTGGCCTACGCCCAGTGGCGCCGGAGTCGCTTCCTGACGCCGACCCTCATCGTGGGCACCAATCAGGAGGCCATGGCCCTGGCCGCCAAGCTGCGGGAAAGCGTCAACACGGGGCTGGCGGTCCTGGGCTTCGTCAGCACTGACGGCGACGACGAGGGGAGCATGCGGCTTTCTGCCCTGGACGGCCTGCCCGTGCTGGGCAACATGAATGCCCTGCCCCGGCTCATCCAGAACCACCACGTGGGGGAAATCGTGGTGGCCAGCACCGCCCTTTCTCGGGACCAGCTCACCGAGGTCTTCCGCTGTGTCACCGCCATGCCCCAGGTGGAGATCCGGCTCTCGTCGGGCCTCTACGAGATCCTCACCACCGGCATGCGGGTCACCCGCAAGGGGGACGTCCCCTTGATGAGCCTGAACCGGCTGCGCCTGGATCCCCTGGAGAGTTTCCTGAAGGCGGCCCTGGACTACACCCTGATCTTCTTCAGCTTGCCGGTATTGGTCCCCCTCTTTGCGGTGGTGGCCGTGCTCATCAAGCTGGACTCGCCGGGGCCAGTCTTCTACCGCCGGCGGGTCCTGGGAGTGGGCGGCAAGGAATTCGACGCCTTCAAGTTTCGGACCATGGCCGTCAACGGCGACGAGATCCTGGCCCGCTATCCCCAGCTCCAGGCCGAGCTCCAGGCCACCCACAAGCTCAAGTATGACCCCCGGGTCACCCGGATGGGCCGCTGGCTGCGCCGCACCAGCCTGGACGAGCTGCCCCAGCTGATCAACGTCTTGCTGGGCCAGATGAGCCTGGTGGGCCCTCGCATGATCAGCCCGGAGGAGGCCGACGAGTACGGCCGCCTGAAGCTGAACCTGCTCACCGTCAAACCCGGCCTGACCGGCCTCTGGCAGGTCTCCGGCCGTTCGGACCTCTCCTACGAGGAGCGGGTGCGCCTGGACATGCAGTACATCCGGAACTACAGCATCTGGCTGGACCTGCAGATCCTCTTCGTCCAGACCATTCCGGTGGTGCTTCAGGGGCGTGGGGCGTATTGAGTGGGAAGTCCGGAGTCCGAAGTCCGGAGTCAGTCCGGAGCGTGAAAGTTTACGGCCCGGCCTTGGGGCCGGTTATCCAGAAGATGGCCATGCTATGACCAAAGCGTTGATCCTGGCCGCCGGCAAGGGCACCCGGCTCGGCCCGTTGACTGCCCGCCAGCCCAAGCCCATGTTGCCGGTCGGTGGCCGGCCCCTGTTGGCCCACACGGTGGCATGGCTGCGCCACCATGGCATCCGGGAGATCGCCATGAACCTCCACCACTGCCCGGAGGCCATCACCGGCTACTTCGGCCAGGGGGAAGGCCACGGCGTTCACCTGACCTACTCCTACGAGGACACCCTGTGGGGCACCGCGGGCGCGGCCCGTCGCCTGGCGTCCTTCCTGGACACCACCTTCGTGGTGGTCTACGGCGACGTCTTCACCAACCTGGACCTCACCCGCCTGCTGGACGGGCACCGGGGGCGGGCCGAGCTGACCCTGGCCCTCTACCGGGTGCCCAACCCCGGCGAATGTGGCCTGGTGGAGACCGATCCCCAGGGCCGGGTGACCCGCTTCGTGGAGAAGCCCCCGCCGGACCAGATCTTCACCGACCTGGCCAACGGCGGCATCCTGGTCTGCGAACCGTCCATCCTGGACTGGATCCCGGCGGAGACGGTCTACGACTTCGGCCACGACCTCCTGCCGGCCCTGCTGGCGGCCGGGCGGCCTGTCTACGGCCAGCCCATTCGTCCCGACGAAGTGCTCATCGACATTGGCACCCCTGCCGGCTACAGGCGGGCCCAGGAGGCCTTCCCCGCCGTGCAGGACGCCCTGACCCGGGAAGGAGCAGCTCTGCTGCCATGATCATCACCCAGACGCCGTTACGTATCAGCTTCCTGGGCGGAGGAACCGACTTTCGGGAGTTTTTTCTGCGGGAAGGGGGCTGGGTACTCAGCTCCGCCATCGACAAATACATCTACGTTATCCTAAAAGAGCGCTACGACGACAAGATCCGGGTGGGCTACACCCGCACCGAACTGGTGGATCGGGTAGACGAGCTCCAACACGAACTGGTGCGGGAGTGCCTGCGCCTGACGGGCATCACCAGGCGGGTGGAGATCGCCACCATGGGGGACATCCCCTCCCAGGGCTCCGGCCTGGGGTCATCCAGCACCGTCACCGTGGGGCTGTTGAACGCCATGTACCACTATCTGGGCACGCCCCAGGATCAGGAGACCCTGGCCCGGCAGGCCTGCCAGGTGGAGATCGACGTCCTGGGCCATCCCATCGGCGTCCAGGATCAGTACATCGCTGCCTACGGCGGCCAGCGCTTCATCCGCTTCTGTGAAGACGGCACCGTCCACGTGGAGCCCCTGGGGCTGGAGCCGGAGCAGCTTCGGCGTCTGAACCAGAACCTGATGCTCTTCTTCACCGGCATGACCCGGCGGGCCTCCAGCGTGCTCACGGAACAGGTGGCGCAGATGGGAGACCGGCTGGCGGTGTTGCGGGCTATGAAGGGGCTGGCCCTGCAGGCCCGGGACGCGCTGCGGGCCGGCGAGTTCGACGAGTTGGGCCACCTCATGGACCAGGGGTGGACTTTGAAAAAGCAGTTGGCCAGCAAGATTAGCAACGGCGAGATCGACGACCTCTACCAGACGGCCCGGCGGGCCGGCGCCCTGGGGGGGAAGATCACCGGCGCGGGCGGGGGCGGTTACCTGCTGCTCTATTGCCCCCGGGCCCGCCAGGACGATGTCCGGGCTGCCCTGCGCTGCCTGCCCGAGCTGCCGTTCCACCTGGAGCGGGATGGGTCGAAGGTCATTTTTAACATCCGCCGCTGAATTTTCCAGTTCTGGAAGGAATTGCCACCATGGACCAGTATCAATACCAGCAGTACGCCACCGAGATTGCCCTCACCCTGGATCTGCTCCCCTGGGAGACCATCCACGAGATGGTGCAGGTGTTGCACCAGGCCCGCCTGGAGGGACGCCAGATCTTCGTCATGGGCAATGGCGGTAGTGCCAGTACTGCCACCCATATGGCGTGTGACCTTTCCAAGAATACCGCGGCTGCCGGCACCCCCCGCTTTCGGATCATGGCCCTGACCGACAATATGGCCCTCTTCTCGGCCCTGGCCAACGACCTGGCCTACGAGGATGTCTTCGCCGAACAGCTGGCCAACTTCCTTCAGCCGGGCGACGTGGTGGTGGCCATCTCCACCAGCGGCAATTCGCCCAACGTCCTCAAGGCTGTGGAACTGGCCCGGACCTCCGGCGCTTTCACCATCGGCTGGACGGGCTACAACGGCGGCAAGCTGGCCCGGCTGGTGGACATGTCCATTGTGGTGCCCAACGACTGTGTGGAGCAGATCGAAGACATTCACATGATGCTGGAGCACATGGCGACCAAAGCCTTACGCCGGCTGGCCCAGCGGGACAGCGCGGCCCGTGCCTTCGTGTCGCCCGTGCTGACATCGGGCCTGCCGGAAGCCGTGGCTCCCAGGCCCAGCCGCAACGGCCACAGCCCGGCGGTGGTCCGGCCTGCTTTGGCGGACCTGCCCGTCGAGCCCGGAGACAGTGCCCGGCAGCCATGATCGCCGGCGTGTTTTTGGACCGGGATGGCGTCCTCAACCGGGAGCGCCCGGACTACGTGA
Source organism: Litorilinea aerophila (assembly GCF_006569185.2). Taxonomy (NCBI): domain Bacteria; kingdom Bacillati; phylum Chloroflexota; class Caldilineae; order Caldilineales; family Caldilineaceae; genus Litorilinea; species Litorilinea aerophila. Next base: position 86,412 of record NZ_VIGC02000013.1, read on the forward strand.
AGGGTTGGGACGAATTTCAGTGGCTGCCCGGGGTGATGCCTGCCCTGGCCCGCCTGGCCAAACTGGGCTGCCCCATCGCCGTGCTCACCAACCAGTCCGCCATTGCCCGGGGCCTGGTGAGCACGGCCACGGTCGCGGCCATCCACCGGCGGATGCAGGCCGAGGTGGCCGCTGCGGGCGGACGCATCGATGCCTTTTTCGTCTGCCCCCACCATCCGGACGACGGCTGCGACTGTCGCAAACCTAAACCGGGCCTCCTGCGCCAGGCCGCAGCCCATTTTCAGCTGGACCTGGCCCAATGTGTGTTCATCGGGGATTCGATTACGGACGCCCAGGCGGCGTATGCGGTATACTGTGCATCTGTGCTGGTGCAATCGGGCCGGCAGGGGCCGAACCTCCCCTCCCTGTTGCCCCCTGCCCTGCAAGATGTCCCCATCGTGCCCGATCTGGCCGCCGCCGTTGCCTGGCTGTTTGATAAAGAGAGCGTTGCCATTGAATGAAGAACTGTTCTCCCCCGCAGCTTCCCAAGCATCGACCTGCCCGCACCTGGGTCTGCGGGAAGACCCCAATGCGGTGGCCCTGATCCCCACCGCCATCCATCGTTGCTACGCGCGCAACCGTCCCTTCGCTCCGGACCTGGAGCACCAGGAGACCTTTTGTCTGCGCGCTGGCCATGGGGCCTGCCCCCATTTTCGGCCCGTCACCCCAGAGTCGGCGCTAAAAGCGGAGCCATCCAGGCCCCGGTGGATGAAGCGCGTCGGTCGGCTCCTCTCCCCCACCCGGCTGGCGGCCGCGGTGGTCTCCGTTTTGCTGGTCGTGCTGGCCGTCCAGGCCTACCACCTGATGGCCCTCACCGGCGCCACCTTCACCACCCCTCTGGTGGAAGAGGTGCCCACCTCCGTGCCCACGGTCTCCCTGCTGCCCACGCCCACGCCGACCCCGCCCCGGGCTTCCCCCACGGCGGCCCCGGCCCAGGCCAACACCGCGGTCTCCTTCGACCGCTTCGTCACGCCCACCCCGGTGCCCGGCGGTGAAATCTTCGCCATCTCGCCCCAGCCGGGGGACGCTGGCTGGTGGTCCACCCAGGGCGAACGTCCCAACCACCTGGGGGACTCCTTCCTGTACGTGGGGCAGTATGGCGGCCAGAGCTACATCGCGGGCGTCCGCTTTGACCTGAGCCGGGTTCCCCGGGGCGCCGCCATTGTGGACGCCCAGCTTCGGCTCACAGGGCTGCGGGCCGACCGCTTTTCGCCCGACGTGCCGGGCACCTGGCTGGTCCAGCTCATCGCCGAGGCCGACGTGCCGGAACTGACCACGTCCACCTTCCTGCAGTTTTACGCCGCGCCGGCGTCCATCACCCTTTTCCCCCAGCTTACCCAGGCGGACCTGGCCGAGGGGCGCAGCAACGTCTGGAACCTGGACGGAAACATCCGGGCCTGGCTGACCCAGCAACTGCTGGACGGCGCCACCACCCTGACCCTGCGCATCATCTCGTCCATCCCGGCCGGGGAGTCCCTCTTCGCCTGGGACAGCGGCCTGGGGCCGGAATCGGGGCGAGAGGCGCCTCTGCTGCTGCTCAACGTGGGTCCGCCGCCCACGGCCACGCCCCCCCTGCCCACCCGGCCGGTGGTGGTGGCCACCCTGACGCCGGCGCCGGGCAACGCGTTGACCGCGGTGGCCGCCGCCCAGACGGCCACCGCCGAGGCGTCCCTCTTTGGCACGCCCACGCCCATCCCGTACCAGATCGTCACGCCCACGCCCACCCCGGCCAACCTGGCCACGGTCCAGGCCATCGCCTATCAGCTCAACCTGCCGCCGGTGCTGGTGGATACGCCCCAGCCCGCCAACGCAGCCACCGCCACCGAGATCGCGGCCTACGCCACCGCTGTGGCCCTGACCACGGGTACCTTCACGCCGGTGCCCACCAACTATGTGACGCCCTTTATCTACTACCCGTCGCCCCCGGCAGAGAACGTGGCCACGGCGGCCGCCCGGGTGATCATGGCCACGGCGGCCGCCCAGCGTGGGGACCCCACGGCCACGCCCTTGCCCTACAACGCGGTGCCGGCCATCTACATCTACGCCACCGAGACGCCGGCCAACCAGGAGACCGCGGTCGCCCAGATCCAGCAGCGCAACGCGGATGCCATCACCACGGGGACGCCCACGCCGACCCCCTTCAACCTGGTGGTCATCACCCGGGTGCCGCCGCCTACCCCCACCCCCATCCCCCTCACCGTGGGGCTGGACGCGCTCACCCCCACACCCACGGCCACGCCCACCCGGGTGGTCACCGCGGCAGATCTGGCCCAGTTCTCCGGCAAGATCCTCTTCCTGTCCGACCGGGCCGGCGGTGGGGAGCCCACCACCTGGGTCATGGATCCGGCCACCGGCTCTGTCCTGGCCATGGTCACCGACCGCCAGCTTCACCGGCTGGCCCAGGAGCTGATCTTGCCCTACTCGCCCGATGGCCGCCAGAAGGCCATCGTGGAGGCGGACAACCGGGGCGAACTTCAGATCAAGGTGCTCTCCCTGGAGTATGGCACCAAGCAGCAGTTGACCAACTACCAGAGCGTCTACTTCGACGTTCTGACCTACGACCCGGCCTGGTCGCCCCGGGGGGACCTCATCGCGTTCGTCAGCAACAACTCGGGCGGCGACGAAATCTACACCGTGGATCCCCAGGGGCAGAACATCGTCCGCCTGACCTTCAACGATTGGGAGTGGGACAAGCATCCCACCTGGTCGCCCGACGGCAGCCAGATCGCGTTCTATTCCAACCGGGAGACCCAGCGCAAACAGATCTGGATCATGGACGCGGACGGTTCCAATGTGCGCAATTTGAGCAACAGCCCCTATAATGACTGGGACCCCGTCTGGGTTCGGTGACGATATCTATGGATACCCTTGATCTGCGCGAATATATCCGGCCCTTGCTGCGTTGGTGGTGGCTGATCCTGTTGGCGGCCCTGGCCGCGGGCACGGCCAGCTTCCTCTACCTGCGCCAGCAGCCGCCCACCTACGAGGCCCGCACCACCATCATGGTGGGCACCGGCCTCCAGGATCCCAACCCCAACAACAGCCAGCTGGGCCTCTCCCAGACCCTGGCCCAGACCTACGCGGACATGGCTCGCCGGGCGCCCCTGCGGGAGGCGACCATGGCCGCGCTGCAGCTCAGCAAGCTGCCCGAGTACACCGTCTCTGTGGCGCCCGACTCCCAGGTGATAGAGATTACGGTCATCGATCAGGATCCCCAACTGGCCTATGTGGTGGCCAACGAGCTGGTTCGCCAGCTGATCCGCCAGAGCCCCGCCGGCCGGGAGGAGCAGGATCGGGAGAACTTCATCAACCAGCAGCTGGACCAGATCGAAGCCGGCATCGAGGAGACAGAGGCGGAGATCGACCGCAAGCGGGAGGAGCTGGCCGGCCTCTTCAGCGCCCGGGACATCGCCAACACCGAAGCCCAGATCGCGGCCCTCCAGACCAAACTGAGCACCCTGCGGGCCAACTACGCCTCCCTGCTGGCCAACTCCCAGCGGGGCGCTGTCAACAAGATCACCATCCTGGAGCCGGCCTCCCTGCCCACCCGGCCCCTGCCCTCCAACATCCTGCTCAACGTCCTGGCTGCGGCCATGGTGGGCGCGGTGCTGGCCGCCAGCGGCGCCTATGTGCTGGAGCTGCTGGACGACTCGGTGCGGGATGAGGAGGATGTGCGGCGGCGGCTGCAACTGCCCCTCATCGCCGCGGTGCCCACGGCCAGGGGCCCCGACCCCCTGGTGATGGCCAAAGGGCTGCCCTCAGCCGCCACCGAAGCCTACCGGGGACTGCGTACCAACCTCCAATTCTGCAACGTGGATCAGGAGCTCCAGGTGCTCCTGTTGACCAGCCCGGCGCCCCAGGAGGGGAAATCGGTGACCACCGCCAACCTGGCCCTGGCCCTGGCCCACCTGGGCCAGCGAGTGATCCTGGTGGACGCCGACCTGCACCGGCCGGTCCAGCATCGCCTCTTCAAGTTGCCCAACAAGGTGGGCCTGACCAACGGCCTGCTGGCCGTGTCGGCCGGAGGACAGGTGGAGGTCGAGCGGCTGCTCCAGCCCACCGGCGTCCCTACCCTGCGGCTGCTTACATCCGGCCCTCTGCCGCCCAACCCGGCCGAGCTGTTGGGCTCCCGGCGCATGAAGGAGCTGCTGGCCCAACTGCGGCAGGAGGCCGATGTGATCCTGCTGGACAGCCCGCCGGCCACCGTGGTGGTGGACGCCACCATCCTGGCCACCCTGGCGGACGGTGTCCTGGTGGTCCTGCGGGCCGGGCGAACCCGCCGGGCCCGGGCGCAGCGGGCCCTGGAGAGCCTGCAGAACGTCCACGCCCGCATCATCGGCGCGGTGCTCAACGGCGCCTCGGTCAAGGCCAGCTACTACAGCCACCCGGAATACGGCTATGGCATCAACCCCCAGGCAGCCACGTCTGGCGGGGGCGGCAGCCTCTTGAGCCGCCTGCGCCGCAACCAGCCCGCGTCCGACGACGCCCCTGGCCTCGTCCAGCCCGGCCCGGGCCTGCCCTCCCAGCCCCGGCCTGGGAACACCAAGTAGGTCCCTGCTGATTTTTTACGAAAATTGAAAATCGTTCGGCGTAGAACTTCTTGCGCGCCGTCCCCTGCAGACGCCCGATGGCCCGGCCATCGGGCGTTTTTGATTGGCATCCCCGCCCCTCTCCAGAGAGAAAACCAGCTCGACCGCGCCGTGGACGGGCCTCTCGGCCCCGGGCGGCGGCCCCGCCACCCGGGCCTGCGAAGGGCGGCCACCCCCCGGGTGCAGTTGGCGTGGCGTTTTCTCCCGTGATAGACTCCGCATGAAATTTTGTCTGTTAGAGCCCGATAGAAACCCACGGAAGCTTCCCTGCAGGGATGGTACCACCGATTTTCTTGCCACAAATCTCCAGCTGGCGGTCAGCGCATTCCAAATATTTCCACCATTTGCCGTCTTCATGCCAATGAGAGGGACAACATGAAGTGGAAATTGCTTATCACCTTGGCCTTGTTTCTTTGCTTACACATCATTCTGGTTAGCAGGGTGAATGCACAGCCATTTCCACCGGCTGGCCCCTTCTTTCCTGGGCCAGCGGGAGAGAGCTTGCCCCCCCTTTCAGCCGCGGCGAAGGAACATCCTGATGTGGGCAGCGCCGCCATTCCCCTCGGTCAACCGGGGATGTCATTCCGGCACGTGCAGACGTTTGGGGTGACCCGCGAACCGTTTATCGAGACCAATGACCACTTCTACTGGGTGGAGGGCATTGGCACGATCGGCAATGCCGTGTGGATTGGGGATTTGCTGGCCCACCGTGCCGTCAAGTTCGACGCCAACGGCAACTTCATCGCCCAGATCGGCAAAGCAGGCATTATAGACCATACCGGCACGCCCCTCGCCCGCGTCACAGATGTGGCCGAGGATGGCAGCGGCAATGTCTGGGTGGTGGCTGCTGAAGCCTCACACGTGGTGAAGTACGACAGCAGCGGCAACAGGGTGGCCGAGTTGGGAGATGCCTGGGACCCTGGCTCGAGCAATGACCGTTTCGAGAACCCCATCAGCATTGCCCTGGACAACAGCGGCAACATCTACATCAGCGATAGCGGCTACTGGGATAGCGGCTACGGCAACAATCGGGTACAGGTCTTCGACAGTAGCGGCAACTACCTGGCCACCATCGGCGGCGGGACTTGTGGAACAGGTATCACGCAACTGTGCCGGCCCCGAGGGATTGCCGTCTACAATGATCGCCTCTATGTGGCCGACGCGAACAACCACCGGGTGCAGATCTTCAACATTGCCAACCCCAGCGCGCCGACCTATGCAGGGACGCTGGGCGTCACCGGCTCCTCCGGCTCCGGCAACAACCGATTCCAGCGGCCGCAAGGTGTGGCGGCGGATGCCGGTTTTATCTATGTGGCCGATACCGAGAACCACCGGGTGCAGGTATTCGACCGCAACAGTCTGGCCTATGTGGCCACCATCGGCGGTAGTTACGGCACGGGGAATCACCAGTTCAAGTACCCCACCGACGTGGCCGTGGACGCCGGGGGCAACATCTACGTGGCCGACTACGGCAACAAACGGGTGCAGCAGTTCAACAACAGCCGCGTCTACCAGCGCACCTACGGCACGACTGGGGACTCCTATGTGGAATCCAACGACCGCTTCTACTATTCGGAAGGCGTGGCCGTGGGGCCGGACGGCAGCATCTATGTAGTGGAGAGCTACGGCCACCGTTTGGTGAAGCTGAGCGCGGCGGGCGCGCCCCAGTGGACGGTGGGCGAGGCCGGCCAGCCGGGCAACGACAATGCCCACTTTGGCCATTTGAATGATGTGGCCGTCGGCCCCGATGGACGCATTTACACAGTAGAAAGCTGGGGAACCGCCCGCTACATGCCCGGCGCCAACCACCGTCTGCAGATTTTCAACCCAGATGGCAGTTACGTTGGTGGTTTTGGGAGCCATGGTAGCGGCAACAATCAATTTAACGCCCCAGGTGGGCTTGGGTTTGACTTCAACGGCAACTTATACATTGCCGACACTGACAATCACCGGGTGCAAATTTACAACAGCCAGCTTGCCTACGTCGCTACCTTAGGTGTGACGGGTCAGGCTGGTTCGGACAACGCTCACTTCAATAGGCCTTATGACGTGGCCGTAGACAAAGACGGCTATATCTACGTGGCCGATGAGGGCAATGACCGTATTCAGGTCTTTGACAGCAACCGGCAGTATGTACGCACCCTCGGCGGTGGCGGAATGGGTAGTGACTTTGGTTATTTCGCAGGATATGGTCCGCACCATCTTGCGATAGATAGTCAAGGTCGATTATATGTGGCCGACACTGGAAACAACCGTGTACAGGTGTTCGATAATTTTGCCAATGCCAATGCGTATCTCACCACTATCGGTACTGGTGGCAGGAAGTCTGGGCAGTTCACTACTTTGATGGGCATCGCCGTCGGCCCGGACAACAGCGTGTATACCTCCGAAATCCACAACAACCACCGCATCCAGAAGTTCGCGCCGGGCGTGCCGGGGTGGAAACAGGTGAATCTCAACGGGTTTGGGGAACGTGCCAATGAGGGAATCGGTGGCATGGCTCCCTTTGGTAACCACCTTTATGCCGGAACTTATAACTTTGGCGGCAATGGCGCCCAACTCTGGCGCATGGACACCTCCGGCGCTTGGTCTCCGGTCATGACCAATGGCTTCGGTGACAGCACTAATGTCGGCGTCAGCCATCTGGTGGAATTCAACGGCCAGCTATACGCAGGCGTTTGGAATCGGACCAGCAGTCCGCCCTACACGAACGGCGGCGAAATCTGGCGTAGCAGCAATGGCGTCAGTTGGTCGCAGGTCGTCAATCAAGGTTTTGACAATCCGTTCAATGGCGAGATCATTCATCTGACTGTCTTCGACGGGCAGATCTATGCCAGCACGCGAAGCTTCACCAATACCCACGGTGCAGAGATCTGGCGCTCCAGCACAGGGAACCCAGGTGACTGGCAGCAAGTGGCGGCCGACGGCTTTGGCGATACAAACAACGCCGCTGTGATGACATTGCAAGAATTCAACGGCGCACTCTACGCAGGTACTCGCAGCCGTATTGGGCCGGGACGTGACGGGGCGGATCTCTGGCGCAGTGTGGACGGCCTGAACTGGGCCCCAGTCATTACGAATGGCTTTGCGTACACTGGCACCTACGATATTGCCGCTCTGGCGGTCTTTCAGGATTATCTGTATGCAGGTACAGGTCGCTACGATTTTGCCACCAATTCCTATCCGGGCGGTCAGATCTGGCGATGTTCTCAAACGTCCGGTTGCGATGAGCCTGCAGACTGGGAAATGATCACCGGAAATGGTTTCGGTAACGCCAACAATATTAACTTCTCTGGTTTTGTTGTACATGACGGGTACCTGTACACCTTCCCTTACAACCTCGAAACCGGCATGGAAGTATGGCGTAGCAGTGACGGCGTCAGCTGGGAGCGTGTTGGAGAGGGAGGATTGGGAGATAGCAATAATCAGGGTACGTACTGGAACAACAGTATCGCCGTGTTCCAGGAGCGGTTGATCGTAGGTACATACAATCAGGCCAATGGAGGTGAAGCATGGCTATTTTTGCACAACCGAGTGTATCTGCCTGTGACCGTACGTAATTGATCACAGGCGACCTTTGTCCCCAATTTGCTGGCAGGCGCGCCCACCGGTTAAACTGTAGATTATGTCCACGCCCTCCTATTCCGTCCTCTTCGTCTGCACGGCCAACCGTTGCCGTTCGCCCATGGCTGAGGCGTTGTTGCGCCTTCAGGTGGCTGCCGCGGGCGAGACGGGGGACTGGCTCATTGCCTCGGCCGGGACGTGGGCGGTGGACGGCCAGCCGGCCATGCCCAACACCGTCGCGGTCATGCGGGAGTGGGGGGTGGATCTGAGCCACCACCGCTCCCGCAGCCTCACCCCCTCCCTGCTCCAGGCCTTCCGCCTCATCCTGGCCATGACCGCGGGCCACCAGGAGGCGCTACTCACCGAGTTCCCCGAGTGTGCGCCCCGCTTGATGCTCATGAGCGAGCTGATCGGCCGCCGCTTCGACATCCTGGATCCAGTGACCGGTCCCCTGGAAGAGTACCGCAACACCGCCCGGGAGCTGGACAAGATCCTGCGCCAGGGTATGCCCCTCCTCCGCCGCCGGGCCCGGGAATGAACCCTGAGCCGATGGGGCGAAATTGAGGGAATGCGGGTAGGGGCGCTGCTTGCTGCGCCCGTGTTGGCTTGTCCTCTCAAGGGCGACCTGTGGTAGAATAGGCCCACGGCGGCTGTACCATTTTTCACAAGGATCGACCATGGACCGGAAACGTTTTGCCCGCTTTACCTGGGCAGTGTTGATTGCCAACCTGGGTGTGATCATCTGGGGCGCCTATGTGCGCGCCTCGGGTTCGGGCGCCGGCTGCGGCAGCCACTGGCCCCTTTGCAACGGCGAGATCATCCCCCAGGACCCCCAAATTCAGACCCTGGTGGAGTTCTCCCACCGGCTCACCAGCGGCCTGGCCCTGTTGAGCGTGGTGGCCATGCTGATCTGGGCCCTGCGCCTCTACCCCAAGGGACATCCTGTGCGCCTGGGGGCCGGGCTCTCCATGTTCTTCATGATCACCGAGGCCCTGATCGGCGCCGGCCTGGTGCTCTTCCAGTACGTGGCCACCAACGTCTCGATAGCCCGGGCCTACTGGATGGCCGGCCACTTGACCAACACCTTCCTGCTCCTGGCCGTCCTGACCCTCACCGTCTGGTGGGCTTCGGGCGGCGGGCCACTTCGGTGGCGAGGTCGGGGCCTGTTGACCTGGTCCTTCGGCCTGGCAGGTCTGGGGCTGCTGGTGTTGGGCGCCAGCGGGGGCGTCACCGCGCTGGGCGACACCCTCACCCTCCACGCGGGGATCTCCCCCCTGGAGTCGCCCATCGTCGCCGGCCTCATCGAGTTGCGCATTTACCATCCCCTGTTGGCCCTGACCGTGGGGGCGCTGGTGGCCCTGGCGGCCTGGGCCGCCCACCGCAGCCAGCCCATGGTTCCGGTGGGGAGCTACGCGAGCCTGTTGCTGGCCCTCTATCTGGCCCAGCTCCTGGCCGGGATCCTCAACGTCTACTTGCGGGCGCCCATCTGGCTGCAGCTTTTCCACCTGCTGCTGGCCGACCTGATCTGGATCACGTTCATCCTGCTGGCCGCGGCAGTCTTCGGCGCGCCGGTGGCGGTGCCGGGGCAGGAGAGGCCCGCAGGCCGGCCGGCGGTGGAGCTGTCCGCCAACCGCTGAAACCCTGGGTGGAATTCTCGAACGGAGGAAAGATGGCGCGGATCGTTGTGTTGGGCGCTGGCCTGATGGGCAGTGCCTTCACCACACCCCTGGCCGATAACGGCCACGAGATTCGTCTGGTGGGGACCCACCTGGACGGCGACATCATCGAAGAGCTCCACGAGAGCCACGTCCACCCGCGGCTACGGGTGCGGCTGGCCGACGCGGTGCAGCCGTACACCTACGACCGTCTGGACGAGGCCCTGGCCGGCGCGGATCTGGTGGTGCTGGGGGTGAATTCGTTGGGGGTGGACTGGGCCACCTACATGCTCGCGCCCCGCCTCTCCCCGGAGACGCCCCTGCTCTTCCTCACCAAGGGGCTGGAAGGGGACGGGGAGCGGCTGCGCATCCTGCCCCACGTCCTGCGGGATGGTTTTCCGCCCGATGTCCAACCCCGGCTGCAACTGGCGGCCATCGGCGGCCCTTCCATCGCCGGGGAGCTGGCCGTCCGTCGCCACACCTGCGTGGTCCTCACCGGCAGCGACCCGGCCCTGCTGGAGCGGCTGGCGGGCCTGCTGCGCACGCCCTACTACCACGTCTGGACCAATCCGGACTTTGTAGGGGTGGAGGTGTGCGTGGCTTTGAAGAATGTCTACGCCCTGGCCGTGGGCATCGTGGGCGGGCTGTTGGAGAAGGAGGGCCAGGCCGACAACCAGGCGGTGATGCACAACCTCTCAGCGGCCCTCTTTGCCCAGGGGCTGTGGGAGATCGCCTACCTGGTGGAGTGGGCAGGCGGACAGCCGGCCAGCGTCTATTCCCTGCCCGCGGCAGGCGACCTCTACGTGACCAGCATGGGCGGGCGCAACGGCCGCATGGGGCGTTGGCTGGGGCTGGGCCTCCCCTACAGCGACGCCAAACGGCGTTACATGGCCGACGAGACCATCGAGGGCGCCGAGCTGGCCCTGGCCATCGGCCCCACGGTGGAGACCCTGGTGCAGCAAGGGCGGCTGGATCCGGCCCGCATCCCCCTTCTGCGGACCATGATCCAGATCGTCTGCAACGACGCGCCCGTGGACATCCCCTGGGACGAGTTCTTCGCGGGGAGCTGAAGTCAGACGGTTTCCCCTCTCATACCGATTCCCCTCTCATACCGAATTGTCTAATCACGAGGCATCGCAGGGCTGGTTTCCATACGTGACCGCTTGTCCGGTATGGAAACCAGTCCTGCGGAATCATGAGCGCCACTTCGCCAGACAATTGGTGTTGCTTACCTCCCCACCTCAATCACCACCTTGACCACGTTGTCCCTGTAGGCGTCGTTCAGGGCGAAGGCCTGGGGCGTCTGCTCCAGCGGGAAGCGGTGGCTGATGAGGCACTGCAGGTTAACCTTGCCGCTTTGGACCAGGCGAATGGCCCGGGGGTAGACGTGCTTCATGCGCCGGGAAAGGCGGATGGTGAGCCCTTTGCGCCGGGCCACCGAGTGCTGCAGCGCGAAGCGATCATCGCCCGGGATGCCCACCAGCACCAGGCGGCCGCCCAGCCGGGCCATCTGGGCCGCCTGCTGGATGGAGTGGTCGGCCCAGGCCGCCTCGATGGCTACGTCCACGCCCCGGCCATTGGTAGCCGCCATTACCGCCTCCACCGGATCTTGCTCCCGGAAGTTGATGGGGATGCCCCCCAGCTCCTCGGCCACAGCCAGCCGCCAGGGGAACTGATCCACCACGAAGATGGGCTCCGCACCCGAAGCCCGCACCGTCTGGAGGATGCAGAGGCCGATGGGGCCGGCGCCCAGGATGGCGACGCTGTCGGCCACCCGGATCTTGGCCAGGTCCGTGGCATGGATGGCCACGCCCAGGGGTTCCAGCAGCGCGGCGCAGGCGTCGTCGATGGAATCCGGCACGGGGAAACAGGTGTGGGCCGGCACATGCATCCACTGGGAGAGGCTGCCCGGGTCCGGGTAGAGGCCGCAGAAATGAAGGCGGCGGCAGAGGTTGGGGTGGCCCTGTTCGCATAGTTCGCAGCGGCCACAGGGCTGGGCCGGATCCACCGCCACCCGGGTGCCCGGCTGCAGGGGTTGGAATTCGCCGTCCAGGGCTTCGCCGGGGCCGACCGCCTCCACCACGCCAGCGAATTCGTGGCCCAGGGTCAGGGGCGCTTCCAGCCGGGTGTCGCCGATGCGGGCATCCTGGTAGGTGTGGAGGTCACTGCCACAGATACCCACCGCGGTCACCCGCAGGAGCACCTGCTCGGGGCCGGGCGGGCCGGGGTGGGGTACCCGATCCACCCGCAGGTCCCGGGGGCCGTAGAGTCGAACAGCGGTCATCAGCTGGGATGTGTTCATGGTCTTCCTCGAAAGTTTGAATGGTCAGGATGACTCCCCTGCAAAAAGGGCGTTTTTGAACGCAAAGGCGCAAAGGCACAAAGAAACGCAGGAGAGAGTAACTCGAATCAGCACACAGGCGCCTGGATGATACGCTGATGGGTTGGGGTATTTGCCCGTCACCAATACCCGTCACCAATACCCGTCATCAATAGAGGATAGCACAAAATGCAATGATTTGCCTGTTGATGACGGGGGGAACGCACTTGGGGTGTGCCAGCCGATGATTTCAATCATCGGCCCAAGGCCCAGCCCCATCCCACCCCGATTGTCGGGTCGCCGACAGATTGGCCCCGCCCTACCGGCTATCATGACACAGACGGTTTGTGAAGAGTTTCTCAAGAACGCGGCGAGGAGACCATGGACAGAGGCAGGAAAGAGGCCCAGGGCCTGGCAACGGTGGACAAGGAGGCGCCAGGCATCGCCCCGGCACCGCCGGTCCTCATCCGGCTGGAAGGCCTGAGCAAGGAGTATCGGGAAGGGCGACAGAGCCGCACTGTGCTGGACGCCATCAGCCGGGAGTTCTACGCCGGCGAGTTCGTCTGCCTGTTGGGCAAGTCGGGCAGCGGCAAGAGCACCCTCCTCAACCTGATCGCCGGTATCGACGCCCCCTCAGCCGGCCAGGTGACCATCCAGGCGCCCGAAGGGCCGGTGACCATCACCGCCCTGGATGAGGAGGCACGTACCCGCTTCCGCCGCCGCCATATCGGCATCGTCTTCCAGTTTTTCAACCTCATCCCCACCCTCACCGTGCTGGAAAACGTGATGCTGCCCCTGGAGCTGGGCGGCAACCGGGCCCAGGCCCGCTCCCGGGCCACGGCCTTGTTGGAGCGGGTGGGCCTGGGCGACCGCTTGAACACTTACCCGGACCGCCTCAGCGGCGGCGAGCAGCAGCGAGTGGCCATCGCCCGGGCCCTGGTCCATGATCCTCTCCTCATCCTGGCCGACGAGCCCACCGGCAACCTGGATGACGAGACAGGCGAGGTGGTGCTGGCGCTCCTGCTGGAGTTGACCCGGGACGCGGGCAAGACCCTCTTCATGGCGACCCACGCGGCCGAGGTGGCCCGCCGGGCCGACCGGGTGCTGCATCTGGTCCACGGCAAGCTGCGCAGCGATGGCAACTGGCAGGGCCGCCTGCCCGCCGACGGAGGCGCGCCATGACGGATGCCCTCCGGGCCATCCTGCGCCTGGCCCGACGCCATGTCCTGCGACGCCCTTTGCAGAGCCTCTTCTTCGTGGTGGGCGTGGCCATTGGCGTGGCCATGATCGTGGCCATCGACCTGGCCAACGGCTCTGCCCAGCGGGCCTTCAACCTGGGCACCGAGACGGTGACCGGCCGGGCCACCCACCAGATCCTGGGTGGGCCTGGCGGCCTGGACGAAGCCCTCTACGTGCGCCTGCGCCGGGAGCTGGGGGTGCGGGCCAGCGCGCCCGTGGTGGAGGAGTACGTGGTGGTGCCGGAGCTGGACGGACAGCCCATGCGCCTGCTGGGCGTGGATCCCTTTGCCGAGCCCCCTTTCCGCAGCTATCTCAACCCGGCAGAGGATACAGGCGGGCCACCGGATTTCCTGGCCGCCCTGATGGCCACGCCCAACACGGTCCTGCTCAGCCAGGCCGTGGCCGAACGGTATGGCCTCCAGCCCGGCGACGCGCTCACAGCCCAGGTGGGCACCCGCCAGGTCCGCCTGACCGTTGCCGGCCTTCTGGCCCCGTCGGACGACCTGAGCCGCCGCGCGCTGGAGACGGTGCTCATCGCCGACATCGCCACCGCCCAGGAGGTGCTGGGCCGGGTCGGCCGCCTGGACCGCATCGACCTGCTGGTGCCCGAGGGCGCCGCGGGGGAGGCGCTGTTGCGACGCATCGGGGAGGCGCTGCCGCCAGGCGCGTACGTTGAACCCAGCGCGGCCCGGGAGGGCACCGTGGGCGAGATGACCGCGGCCTTCCGCCTGAACCTGACCGCGCTCAGCCTGCTGGCCCTGGTGGTGGGGATGTTCCTCATCTACAACACCGTGGCCTTCAGCGTGGTCCAGCGTCGGCCGGTCCTGGGGACGTTGCGCTCCCTGGGGATGACCCGGCGGGAGATCTACCTGCTCATCCTGGTGGAGGCGGCCCTGTTGGGGCTGGCCGGCACGGCCGCGGGCCTGGTTCTGGGAGTGGCCCTGGGGCGGGGCGCGGTCCAGCTGGTCACCCGCACCATCAACGACCTCTTCTTCGTGGTCTCGGTGCAGGAGGTGGACATCCCGACTTTTACCCTGGTCAAGGGCGGGGTGATGGGCATGGTGGCGGCGCTGGTGGGAGCCATGTTGCCCGCCTGGGAGGCCACCGGGGTGCCGCCGGCCGGCGCCTTTCAGCGCAGCCAGGTGGAGGAGCGGGCCCGTCGCACCCTGCCCTGGGCGACCCTGGCCGCACTGCTGCTGTTGGGGCTGGGGGCGGGGCTGCTCTGGCCCGATGGCAACCTGGTGGTGGCCTTTGTCGGCCTCTTTGCCGTCATCCTCGGCTGCGCCCTGCTCACCCCCGCCTTCCTGTGGGGGCTGCTGGGCGGCCTCCGGCGGCTGGTGGAGCCGTGGGCCGGGGTCATCACCCGCATGGCGCCCCGCTCCATCCTCCGCTCCCTGAGCCGCACCGCGGTGGCCGTGGCGGCTCTGATGGTGGCCGTCAGCGTCATCATCGGCGTGGGCGTCATGATCGGGAGCTTCCGCACCACGGTGGAGCTCTGGCTGGAGGACGTGCTCCAGGCGGACATCTTCGTGTCGCCCCCGTCCCTGCGGGCCAATCGGGTCTCCACGACCCTGGACGCCCATGTTGTGACGCGGTTAGCCGAGTTTCCGGGCATCGCCGGGGTGGCCACTTCCCGGGGGGTAGACGTGGCGGCCTTTTTGGACCCCTCGCCCCAGGCCGTGGTCCAGGCTGGCGTACCGGTGCGGGTGGTGGCCCTGAGCCGGGATCTGGCCGGGGCAGGCCGCCGCTATCGGGAGGCAGTGGGGGATTGGCAGGAGACGTGGCAGGCGGTGGAGGCGGGGGGCGTGCTGGTGAACGAGCCCCTGTTTCACCGGCTGGGGCTGGGCGTGGGCGATGTCATCACCCTCCAGACCGACCGGGGGCGCCGGGGCTTTCCCATCGTGGGGGTGACGGTGGATTTCGACGTCAACCTGGTGGTCTTCATGGCCGATGGGGTCTACCGGCAGTGGTGGGATGACCCCTATTTTTCCGCCGTGGCCCTGTTCGTGGCGCCCGGGGTGGATGTGGACGCCAAGGTGGCGGAGTTGCGGGGTGCCCTGGCCGCGGAGGGGACGGCCCTGCTGGTCCGCTCCAACCGGGGGACGAGGGAGAACGCGCTGGAGATCTTCGACCGCACCTTCTCCATCACCGTGGCGCTGCAGCTCCTGGCCACCCTGGTGGCCTTCATCGGCATCCTGAGCACCCTGATGAGCCTGCAGCTGGAGCGCAGCCGGGAGATCGGGGTGCTGCGGGCCACGGGCATGACCCGACGCCAGCTCTGGCGTCTCTCCCTGTTGGAGACGGGTCTTCTGGGGGCCAGCGCCGGGCTGCTGGCCCTGCCCACCGGCCTCTTGCTGGCGGCCATTCTCATCTACATCATCAACGTGCGCTCCTTTGGCTGGACCCTGGCCATGCAAGTGCAGCCCTGGGAGCTGGTTCGGGCTTTGGGGGTGGCCCTGGTGGCCGCGCTCCTGGCCGGGCTCTACCCTGCCTGGCGGATGGGGCAGGCCCGGCCGGCGGAGGCGCTGCGTTCCGAGTAGCCTGAGCGTACTGTTCCTATTCTGCCTACACCATCAACATCTGCTCAATGGCGTCCGCCACCTGCATGTGCACCGGCGAGTCGGAGCGGTTGAGGCGGATCTGGTTGGCCACCCGGCGCAGCAGGCCGGGATTCACCTCGGCCAGGTTCTGGGTCATGGTGAACCAGAGCTTGCACAGCTCCTGGTTTTCGTGGGTGGCCGCGCTGACGGCGATTTCGGCCGGGGTGGTGGTGCTCAGGCTGGGGTTGGCCGCGGTCAGGCCCAGTTCCCGCCAGGCGTTCACCCAGTAGTAGGAGAGCATGGGGTTGATCAGCCCCCGCATGCGGCTCCACAGGGGGTCGTCCTCCTGGACCAGGTAGAAGAAGGCCAGGTAGTAGGGCCGGGAGTTGGCGTAGTCCCGGTGGATCTGGGAGAGCTCGCCGGCTTTGACCGAGGCGTAGGAGGCCATGTACCAGCGCAGATCCTCCACGCTGGCGCCGGGTTCGTTGGCCTCCACCGCGTCCCACTGGAGGCGGCAGGCGAAGAGGTAGCTACGGGCCGAAGCGGCGAAATCCTGGGAGCGCTGGAGCATGGCCGTCTTGGCCAGGGAGCGGGCCTTCTCCTGGGTGCGGGGGAGGTTATCCGGCAACTGCACGTGCTCGATGTCGTAACGGAGGAGCTGCAGGGCCGGTTCGTCGGCGAAGGGGATGGCGCTGTGGCCGGGCAGGGTGTAGCGCTTGTCCTTGTAGACGATCAGCCCCCGCTCCTGCAGGTCGTCCAGCAGGCTCTGGATGTAGTCCACCTGGTCCCGGTCGTTGAGCAGGATGGCGGCCAGTTCGTGTTTATCGATCTCCAGGCCGGCGTTGATCACGGCAAAGACGAAGCCGGACTCGGCCCGTTTGACGAAGTCGGCCTCGCTGTCGATGCCGTCGGCCAGGCGCACGGGCACGTGGACCGAGGCCACCTGGTCGCCGTAGTCGAAGGCCCGCTGGCGGAAGCCCATCTGCCAGATCTGGCGCAGGGTGGTCTTACTGCGGATGAGCCCCTGGGCTTCGTAGCGCATGCAGAGCTCTTCCAGTAGCTCGTCGGTGGTGCGCTCGTTGGGCCGTTCCGACAGCTCCCGGTAGATGTCCCGCAGCACATCCCGGCGGGTGGCGAAGTCCACGGAAGTCATCTTCAGGCGGTTGAAGATCTGTTTGTACTGAAGGCGCAGGGAAGGCTTGTTGTTGGCGCTCTGGGCCTGGGCGGCGCGGATGACGGGGTTGATGCCGGCATGCTGGCCGTTGCCCGACGGGCCGGATTCCCAGGGGCGCAGGCCCTGGTCGTTGGAGACCACATAGTCCCTGGGCGCCACGTAGAGCTGCATGTCCTTGGTGTACAGGCTGATGAGGTCCTGGTTGTGTTCCAGCCAGGATTTGAACTGGGAGTAGCCGAAGTTGGCCTCGTTGAAGGCGGAGTCCATCAGCAGCATGGTCTGCTTGAGCTTGGCGGCCAGCACCGGCAGTTCGCCCCGCTGGGCGTGGACCCGCAGGGCCTTGTCCAGCAGGCTGCGTGCATTCTCGTTGTCCGCGCTGGAGGGGCTGTGCAGTTCGTGGTCGTGCATTTCGCCCAGCACCGACTCCAGGTAGACGAACTCATCGCACGCCTTGACCAGGAGGGGGTGGGTCACATCCTTGGGGCCGATGCCCAGGGTGTAGCGGCTGTATTCCCGCAGCTTGGCCACCAGGGGGCCGAAGTCGCTGTCGCCGGAGACGATGACGAAGGTCTGGATCTGGGGGCGGGTGATGGCCGTCTCCATGGCGTCCAGGGCCATGCGGATGTCGGCCCGATTTTTGCCGGCCCGGACGCTGTAGATCTGGACCAGGTCCACCGAGTTGTTCATGAGCTCTTCCCGGTAGTGGGAGAAGCGGCTCCAGTCGCCATAGACTCGCTTGATGACCACCGGCCCACGGCTCTGGAGATATTCCATCAGGGGGGTTAATTCGAAGTCCAGGAATTCTTGTTCAGCCCATAAAGCGACGTTCTCGAAATCAATGAACACCGCGATCTGGTTACTCATAAGAGTCTCCTCAAACCATTCGCTTTCTCTTTTATTTGGGTAGGGCATCTTTCACCGGATTTTCCAGCTAAGGGGGAGCCCGGCCCCAGGTGGCCGGATGAACGCTCCACAACAACAGACTCCCCTGGTCGGACGTTTCCACGGGCCTGGGGAAACGTCGCCCGGCCAGGCGCAGCGGCGACGACGAGCCCATGACAGACCGCCGTACCATCACCAATCATAACACAAACCCGGGGGAATGGGACAGGTCCGCCCGCGGGGCCGCGAGGTACCTGCGAGTAAATCCCGGCAAAATTCGCCGAGGGGGCCTTCGGCCCGCGGCTTCGCCGATCGGGCCTCTGGCCCGCGGCTTAGCCGATCGTATCCACCAGAGGGAGCGCGCCCAGAGGGCACCCGGAATTTCTGCCGTGGTATTTACGCCAGACTGTACTGGGCAGCACAGAGGGTGGTGGATTCAAAACAGGGGGCGTTTGGAAAAATTCATACACTTCGCTAATGTTTGCCATATGTCTTACTTACATCTTTCGTCTAGACTGTACCATAGTGAAACAACGCATGCGCCAGGCAGCACAGGAGGGCATGTCCGACCGGGAAGACTCCTGGCGGAGATGGCAGAAACTGGATGCCGGGGCGTCTGTGACAACAGCAATGAATGAGACGATTATCTGAGGAGGATAGAACGACCATGGGCAAGATTCTAGGTATCGATCTGGGGACGACCAACAGCGTGATGGCCGTCATGGAAGGCGGTAATCCGACGGTCATTCCCAACGCCGAAGGGTCGCGAACCACGCCTTCGGTGGTGGCGTTTACCAAAACCGGTGAGCGCCTGGTGGGCATCACCGCCAAGCGCCAGGCCGTGGTGAACCCGGAGAACACCATCTACTCGGTGAAACGGCTGATGGGGCGCCGCTTCGATGAGCCGGAAGTGAAGCGGACCATGGAGATGGTCCCCTACACCATTGTGGAGGGGCCCCACCATGACGCCCGGGTCATGATTCCCGTCAAGAACAAGACCTACACGCCCCAGGAAATCAGCGCCATGATCTTGAGCAAGCTCAAGCGGGACGCGGAAGCCTACCTGGGCGAAGAGGTCAAACAGGCCGTGATCACCGTGCCGGCGTACTTCAACGACAGCCAGCGCCAGGCCACCAAGGACGCAGGCCAGATCGCCGGGCTGGAAGTGCTGCGCATCATCAACGAGCCCACCGCGGCGGCCATCGCCTACGGCCTGGACAAGAAGAACGACGAGACCATCCTGGTCTTTGACCTGGGTGGCGGTACCTTCGACGTCTCGGTCCTGGAAGTGGGCGACGGCGTGATCGAGGTGAAGGCCACCAACGGCGACACCCACCTGGGCGGTGATGACTGGGACGAGCGCATCGTCGAGTGGCTGGTGAGCGAGTTCAAGAAGGAACACGGCATCGACCTGAGCAAGGATCGCCAGGCCCTGCAGCGCCTGCGGGAGGCGGCCGAAAAGGCCAAGATCGAGCTCTCTTCGACCTCCCAGACGGAGATCAACCTGCCCTTCATCACGGCGGACAGCAGCGGGCCCAAGCACCTGGCCATGACCCTGACCCGCAGCAAGTTCGAACAGCTCACCGCCGACCTGGTGGAGCGCTGCAAGCAGCCGTTCTTCAACGCCCTGAAGGACGCGGGGATCAAGGCCCAGGACCTGGACGAAGTGGTGCTGGTGGGTGGCTCCACCCGCATGCCCATGATCCAGGAGCTGGTGCGCCAGTTGACCGGCAAGGAGCCCCACAAGGGCGTCAACCCGGATGAAGTGGTGGCCATCGGCGCGGCCCTGCAGGCCGGTGTGCTGGCCGGTGAGGTCAGCGACCTGCTCCTGCTGGACGTGACGCCGCTGAGCCTGGGTCTGGAGACGTTGGGTGGCGTGATGACGGTGCTCATCCCGCGCAACACCACCATCCCGACCAAGAAGACCGAGATCTTCAGCACGGCGGCGGACAACCAGACCGCGGTGGACATCCACATCCTGCAGGGTGAGCGGCCCATGGCCCGGGACAACAAGACGCTGGGCCACTTCCGCCTGGATGGCATCCCGCCGGCGCCACGAGGCGTGCCGCAGATCGAGGTCACCTTTGACATCGATGCCAACGGCATCCTCAACGTGACCGCCCGGGACAAGGCCACCGGCAAGGAGCAGAGCGTGAAGATCACGGCCTCCACCAACCTGTCCAAGGAAGAGGTGGAGCGCCTGGTCCAGGAGGCCAAGGCCCACGAGGCCGAGGACCGGCGGCAGCGGGAGCTGGTGGAAGCCCGCAACAACGCGGACAACCTGATCTACGTCACCGAGAAGACGTTGCGGGAGCTGGGCGACAAGGTGCCCGCCACCGATCGGGGCCGCATCGAGCAGACCATCGAGGATCTGAAGGCGGCCATGGAGAGCGACGATCTGAACCGGATCCGCAGCCTGACCGAGCAGCTCCAGCAGGCCAGCCACGCCCTGAGCCAGCAGATGTACCAGCAGCAGGCGGGGAATGGCGCCGGGCCCGAAGGCGGTGCTGAAGGGGAAGCCGGCGGCGAGGATGACGTGGTGGAAGGCGAATACCGCCAGGTCTAAACCCACGTCGACCCCCACGCCAACACGGCCACCCCAGATGAAGAATGGGGAATGAACGAAAGAACGGGCGGAGCTGCAGCTCCGCCCGTTTCCTTGAAGAGGGGGACATACGATGCCATTCAGGTATGAAGATCCCTTTCGCCGCCTGCCGGCCCGCCGAAGTGGCCTGACAGGCCCCATGGCGAGGGGATATCGAGGAGGTGAAACCGTGCCAACCCTGGAGGATTACCGGGCACTGGCCCAGGCCTATCAGGAACTACAGGCCCGTTTCGAGCAACAGGCCAGGGAACTGGCCGAGCTGCGCCGGGAGCTGGAGATCAAGAACGAGGCCCTGCAGCGCCAGAGTGCCGACCTGAAATCCCTGGAGGCTGAGCTGGCCTGGACCAAAGCGGCCCTCCAGCAGGCCACCGAACAGGCCGACAAGGCGGCTGAAAGCAGCGGCGAGAACTGGCAAGAGCGCTACCTGCGCCTCCAGGCCGAGCTGGATAACCTGCGCAAACGGCTGGAGCAGCGCTCCGCCGCAGAGACCCGAGAGGCGCGCCAGCGCATCTTGCGGGACATGCTGCCCCTGGCCGACCACCTGGACCTGGCCCTGGCCCATGCACCGGAACATGCCGAGGGCACAGGCAAAGAATTTATTCGCAATATTGAAGCCGTTCGCCAGGCATTTTTGGAAACCTTGAAACGCTACGGCGTGGAGCGGATCCAGGCCGAGGGGCAGCCCTTTGACCCCCACATCCACGAGGCTGTGGGGGAGGTGGATGACCCGAATGTGCCGGCTGGCCATGTGGCCCGGGTGATCCAGGCAGGCTACCAGGAGAACGGCCAGCTCCTGCGCCCGGCTCGGGTGCTGGTGAGCCGCTAGACAACACGGCAGTGCAACCGGTTGTTGAAAGCCGTTGTCAAACGGCGGGCTCCATGTTAATCTTGATCCTGGAGACAGCCAAAAACCTGACCGATCCCTGGTGGGCGCGGAAGCGAGGTGACTATGGATTATAAAGACTACTACCAGATCCTGGGCGTTCCCAGGAATGCAACCGATAAAGAGATCAAAAAGGCCTTTCGCCAACTGGCCCAGAAGTACCACCCGGATAAAAACCCGGGCAACAAAGAGGCCGAGCAGAAGTTCAAGGAAATCAACGAGGCCTACACGGTGCTGTCGGACCCGGAGAAGCGCAAGAAGTACGACCGCTTCGGTGCCCAGTGGGAGCAGTACGAGCGGGCCGGCGGCCGCCCCGAGGACTTCGACTGGAGCGCCTGGACGGGCGGCGGCCCTCGCGGCAGCTACACCACCCGCACGGTCACGCCGGAAGAGTTCGAGCAGATGTTCGGCGGCATGGGCGGCTTCTCCAGCTTCTTCGATGCCCTCTTCGGCAGCGGCATGGGGGGCATGGGCGGCCGCCCAGGCGGTTCCTTCCGCCAGAGCCGGGGGCGCCCCGGCGTGGACTTCGGCGTCCACGAGCGGACCGCCGCGCCGCCCCGCACGGAAGTGCCCGTGGACATCACCCTGGAAGAGGCCTTCCACGGCACCACCCGAACCCTCCAGAGCGAGGATGGGACCCGCCTGGAGGTGAACATCCCCCGGGGGGTGAAGACCGGTTCCCGGGTCCGGGCCCGGGGCAGCCAGGGCGACATCTACCTGAAGATCAACGTCCTGCCCCATGAACGCTTCACCCGGGAAGGGGATGACCTGCGGGTGCGGGTCCCTGTGGACCTCTACACCGCCGTCCTGGGCGGCGAGGTTCAGGTCCCGACCCTGGAGCGGCCCGTGGTGCTGACCATCCCCCCCGGCACCCAGAACGGCAAGACGTTCCGGCTGCGGGGGCTGGGCATGCCCAACCTGCGCCAGCCCGACAAGCGGGGCGACCTCTACGCGGTGGTGGAGGTGACCCTGCCCACCAACCTGAGCGAGAAGGAGCGCAGCCTGTTCGAGGAGCTGCGCAAGTTGCGCCGCTGACCGGCTCCTACCGAATGGGGTTCCTGTAGGGGCGGGCCGCTGTGTCCGTCCGGGACAGGTCCAGATGGAGGGACGTAACGGGCCTCCCCCCATGGCGGCCCCACCAAATGGGGGCCCCGGGCCTGCCCAGGCTTTCCTGGAGCCAGGGTCCAACAGCATCGACCAGATCGGGAGAATGTGAAGAGCGCCGCCCCACAGGGCGGCGCTCTTTTTTACCTTGCCATCTCCTGACCGGCGGTCAGTCCATGGTCTTGTAGGCCGCGTTGACGAAGAGCCGGCGACCGTCCTCGGTCATGGTCTTGGGCCCGTCGTCGAAGCCCCACAACATCCACCAGCTGCTCTCCATCACCACGTTGCCGTAGCGCTGGTCGAAGTCGTTGAGGCCGTAGGCCTGCACCGACGTCTGCTCCCGGTTCAGCAGGATATCCACCCGGTTGCTCTCCTCCTGGTAGAGCTGCAGGGTCTTGATATCCTGCAGGTTGAACTCGAAGGAGTAGTCCCAGATGGGGTCGCTGTACTGGTCGACCAGGATGGAGGTGCCGTTGCTGTGGACGCCGTTGGGCCAGCCGATGGCCAGCTTCAGCCGACCGAAGAAGGCGTAGCCCCCCTCACCCAGCCCCAGCACCGGCCGTTCGTTGCGGACAATGGTGTCGAAGGCATCGTCCGTTCCCCACTGATCCAGGTAGCCGGTGTCCGGGCCGACGATGACCAGGTTGTAGTTCTGGATGTCGCTGGCCGGCACCTGGTTCACATGGACCAGATCCACGCCGATGCCGTTCTCCTGCAGCAGGGTGCGATACGCCATGCCCACCTGCTCTCCAGCCTGGCTGCGGTAGACGTAGAGGGCCCGGGGGCTCAGGTTGAAGCTGGTGTTCTCGTAGAGCTCGAAGGGGGCGCCGCCGGCTTCACCCTTGGCCACCCCGCGCACGGCGTAGGCGCCGGCTTCGTGGCCGTCGGTGAAGTAGTTGGCGTAGATGCCGTCATCCGCCTCGCCGTCGCCATGCTGGCCGTCGTCGTAGAGGTCCAGCATCACTGCCTGGCCGTACTGATGGACCGGGAAGACCTTGACCGCCACGCCCTGGCCGGGCAGGGGCTTCTCACCGGAGCTCAGGAAGCCGATGATGTGTACCGGCCGTCCCATGACCCGCTCCCGCTGGGGGGTGCCCACCAGGAGCTGGAACTGCACCGATGTCCTGGCCGAGGCCCACACCACGAACTCGTTTTCCGGACCCGTCTCGTAGTACTCCACCACGATCAGCCAGCTGCCCGGCTCCGGATGCTCGATGATGCAGGTCTCGTGGGTGGCGTCGCTGCGGCAGAAGGGGTTGCTCTTGGGGTCGAAGCGATACTCCTTGCCGCTGGGGTCAACGAGCACCAGCCGGAGCTGATGGCCGGCGATGGACCAGTTCACGGCCACGGTCAGCCGCTCCAGCCCCTCGGGCACCTCCACCTGCCAGCGGGAGACACCGGCCTGGGGATCGGCCATGCCCGTGGCCTGGAAGAGGCGGTTCTCGCCCAGGATCTCCTCGGCGATCTGTTTGTAGACGTCGCCCAGACGGTTGTCCAGGGTAGTGGGCCAGGCGTCGATGCCGGTGCTGATGCTGGCGACCGCGGCTGCCCCCAGGTCGGCTGCGGTCATGCCGTCCTCGGTCACCGAGTAGGATTCACCGCCGTTGTCGTCGGCGATCTCTGCCAGCAGCTCATGGTGTCCGGCGCTGGCCGGCCCCACGGCCACGGTGTGGACGATGGTGTCGGAGGGCTCGATGACGCCCTTGACTGCGGGGGTGTCGTAGTAGGGTGTCACGTTCTCCAGGCCGTCCGAGAGGAGGACGATGACATCAGCCTCGCTGAAGTCCGCCGGCGGGGCGGTCACCTGGTTCTGGCCTTCCAGCAGGCCCTTGCCGATGGCGGTCATGTTGGTGGGCACGAAGGCGTTGATGGCTGCCTTGGCTGCGTTCAGCTCGGGTGTGGTGGGGTCGGCGCTGACCTCGGTGATGGGGTAGGTGGTGGCGGCGTTGGTGCTGAAGCCGACCACGGCCACCCGGTCACCCACCAGGGATTGGTCCACGAAGAGGCGGGCCGCGTTCTGGGCGGCGGCCATCTTGTCATACTCGGACATGCTGCCCGAATGGTCCAGGACGATGGCCCGGTCGGTCACCTCTCGGCTGGTGAAGAGCACCGCCTTGGTCTCGCTGTCCTGGCCGTGGCCCAGCCAGCGGACCGTCAGGTCATATTTGTTGCCGGCGGCGTAGATGCCGGCCTGGGGCCGCACGTTCAGCCAGAACTGGTCGCCCACGGGCATGCCGCTGATGATGGTGGCGCTGTGGCCGTCGATCTCCACCTGGAAGTCGCCTGCGGAGGCGTCGGCCAGGGAGCTGGCCGGATCCGCCGCGTAGGGCTGGGTGGCTTCCAGCACCACCAGGAAGATATTGGGATTGGCCGGGTCACCGGCTTCGGCCACGTCGCCCGTTTGGGGAGAGACGATGTTCAGCTGGCGGAAGTCGCCGACCAGGCTGTACTTCTGGGGGTTGCCGTTGGGCAGGGAGGAGGCGGTCACCCGGATGGTCCAGGTGCCGGCCATGGGGTTCTCCACCACCACCTGTTCCACGTTGTCCCGGTTGTTGACACCCCGGACTGCGTCTTCCAGGTCGTCGGCGTCGATGGGATCCAGGGCGCCGTTGCCCGGCGAGTTGGTGATGGGCAGCGGGTCCAGCACCCAGGGGCGATGGAGGGTGTTGTCGGGCGCCACCAGCACCAGGTCCAGGTTGTTGACCAGCTTGGGGCTGGTCTCGGCGGTGAGGGTGCTGCCGGGCTCGTCGTCCCAGGCCAGGGTGAAGCGCAGCTCGGACTGGCCGGCCGTCACCTGGATGGTGTACTCGTCCTGGGTGTTGGCCGGGGAGACCTGGTCCTCGATGAAGGCCTTGGCCCGGATGGCCTGGACTGCGGCCTGGGCGTTGACCAGACCGTAGCCTGTGGCCCAGTCCGGCCCTTCGCCGTAGGTATAGGGGCAGTCGCAGTCTGGATCGTTGAAGGGGGTGGTCCCGCTCAGGTCGGTGGCGGTGTTGACCAACAGGGCCTTGATGGTGCTGGGCAGGGGCATGAAGGTGGGGCCGAAGGTGTAGCGGATCTGCTCGAACATCAGCGCCACCACGCCGGCCACGGCAGGGGCGGCCATGCTGGTGCCACACTTGCCCACATAGCCCAGGTTGGTGGATGTGGAGACGATGCCCTCGAAGGCGTCGTTGTGGCAGCCCGGTGCCACGACATCGGGCTTGATGCGGCCGTCGAAGGTGGGCCCCCGGCTGCTGAAGCTGCTGACCAGGTCGGTGTCGGTGTTGACGGAGCCCACGCCCAGGCTGTTCTTGGCCGGCGCGTAGATGCTGTAGAACCCTTCCTCGTTGTCGTACTGGGCACCGGTGCCCTGGTTGGCCACGGCGAAGATGGCCAGGCGAGGGGGCACCGTGTTGCCGTCGCTGTCCACCGCGTCGCCCCGGACGATGCTGTCGATGCCCGCGGCCACGCCGTCGTAGACGCCGTAGGTCATGACGTAGCTGTGGGTGGAGGCCACGGCGTCG
This sequence comes from Litorilinea aerophila, assembly GCF_006569185.2. Classification (NCBI taxonomy): domain Bacteria; kingdom Bacillati; phylum Chloroflexota; class Caldilineae; order Caldilineales; family Caldilineaceae; genus Litorilinea; species Litorilinea aerophila. The sequence continues at coordinate 112,512 of NZ_VIGC02000013.1, forward strand.
TAGTTCAGGATCTGGTCCGAGAAGTAGTCGGCATAGGCCACACCGCTGCCGATGTTCCGGCCGTAGCTCTCGTTGACCAGGCGAGCTTTGGGCGCGTGGCCCCGCCACTGGAAGGGCGTGCCGCCGTTGGTCTCGCTCTGGTTGCCGTTGCCCATGACGATGCCCGCGGTGTGGGTGGCGTGGTCGCTGGTGTCGCTGTGGGCGTAGGCGCCGATAACCACCCGGCCGCTCAGGTCTAGATGGGCCGTGGCCGGCTTGCGTTCCATGTGGCCGATGGTCACGCCCTGGCCGGTGAGCCCCAGATACAGGATGGGGTTACCCGACCCGGCGGCCGGCACGACCGCCTGCTGGACCATGGTGGAGTTGGTCTGGGCGGTGCCCTCGTCGTTCAGATCCTCCGGCGGGGTGAAGCCGGTGCTGATGGCGGCCACGGCGGGTTCCTGGGCCAGGGCAGCCAGGTTTTCCGACGTGTTGGGGACCAGCCACTGCTGGGGCGTGGCGCCCTGGCGATAGTTGTTGCTGCCCACGATGGCGGTGAGGACGCTCTCGATGGTCTCCTTGGATACGTCCGGGAAGAAGGTGACCAGGGCTTCCTGATAGGTCTCCTGGGCCTCAGGTGCCTCCAGGTCCGGATCGGTCTTGTATTCCGGCTTGTGAAGTCCCAGGAAGCGGACCAGTTCCAGGAGGGTCGGGTCGTTGAGGTTGGCCTGGCTGGAGACCCGCGCGGTGTAGGTGGTGTTGCCCAGGTACTCCAACAGCTCCACACCCAGGGAAGCCAGTTGATCCCGTTCTTCCGGCGTGGGCAGGTGGTAGAGCTGGGCCAGGGCGTACTGGTCACCTTGTGCCAGCGCGTCGGCCAGGGCCTGCTCCACGCCCGGTTCCGGGGTAAGGGTGCCCACGGCCAGGGGGATTTCCACCTGTTTGCCTGTGAGGAGCCAGACCAGGTTGGCCAGGAGCTGACGGCCGGTTTCCGTCATCTGGCCGGGGCCGCTGCGGAAGCCCCACAGGGCCCACCCATCCCCTTCCTGGATGATGGGGATCAGGTTCGCCATGCCGGCCAGGGCCGCGTAGCGCACCAGGCCGGCGGTCCGCGCACCCAGATCCACGGCAACCACCGGAACCTCACCGGTGTAGAGGGCATAGGGCGCCTGGTCCAGGGGGATGGGATGGTAGCCGGTGTAGAGGGGGAGGCTGGCGTTGCCGTCGCTGCGCTCGACCGTATGGCCATTGGTCTGGATGGCCTTGCTCAGACCGATCTGACCGTTGGCCCGGTCGAAGAAGAGGGCGCCGCCCAGACCCATGCCCAGGATGGGCCGGCCGCTGTCCAGGATCTGCTGGGTGAGCTCGTCGGAGACGGCCCACTGGCCATCCCGGGCCAGGTCATCGGCCAGGATGATGAGGTCGTAGTCGCCCAGGGCGCTCTGGCTGCGGGTGCCCACTGGCCTGGAAGCGGCCGAGGAAGAAGCGCCCGATTGGGAGATCATGGGCAGGAAAATCTTGTGCTCCCCTTCGAATGGGGTGCCAGACTCCAGCTGCATGACTTCCACGTTGGCGCCACTGCCGGCCAGGGTCTCGCCGATGGCCTGGGCCGTGGACGCGTCCTGACGGTAGATGTACAGGGCCTGGACGGCCTGTGCGGCCTGGGCCGAAGCCGGCATCACCAACCGCCCTGGCGCAGCCTTCCGGGCCGCCTGGACGGGGGCCAGTGGCAGGAAGGTCTGCGCCAACAGGGAAATCAGCAGAAGTAGGGCAAGAAACCTTCGTCTCATGGGAACCTCCTTGTGATATGAAATGGCTTCATGCGCGGACCCGTTGCCGGGCCCTGGCAGCAGGATCCAGGGGGCGGGAATTGGAGCAGTTGGGTGAATATTTCTGCCTGGCACCAGCGTAGCAATGCCAGCCGATTTCAGAAGCAGCCCAGGGCACAGGCCGGATGTGCAAAAGCGCACAGGGGGCAAGAGGGTTTGATTCAATTCCCAGATTCCACACAGATTCAGTGGTGCAGCTCGTAACTGCGCATCCATCGCCACCCCTTCACCCGCCGGGATGTGGCGACAACGGGCGGGCACGGCGGCCCGCCCCTACGGGAACGGGCGCCTTTCCGTGCACCACCGTGCGGCCGGAGACCGCACCTACGCCAGGGGGCGCCATCCACGCGGATTGGACGCGGCGGATATGTAGGGCGGGTCTCCGGCCCGCCGTGGGTGGCTGTGAAATCTGTGGCTCAAAACCAACGTGGTTCCTGTAGTGGACTCAGGATTAAAACGAACTGCTAACGCAGTGCATGCATGCTTCTAATTTGGATTCGCTACAATGGGGGAGAGATTACGATACTGACAGCTGTGCCAGCGATCTGATACCGATTGTCTTACGAAGTGGCACGCATGACTGCGTGGGTCCGGTTTTCAGACCGGACCGTAGGTCACGTCTGAAAACCGGACCTGCGATGGTTCTTGATCAGGCGAGCGGTATGATTTGTATGGCCGGCAGAACTTATATTTCGAATTATTCCAAGGAGGCGGAATCCCATGCGCATTGATAAATATACCCAGAAGGCCCAGGCGGCCATCGTAGAGGCCCAGAGCCTGGCCGAACAATACAACCATCCCACCCTCGATCCGGAGCATCTGCTGCTGGCATTGCTCCGCCAGGAAGGGGGCGTCGTCCCCGCGGTGATCAACCGCATCGGAGTGGATCCGGCCCTGCTCCAGCAGAGCGTAGAGCAGGCCCTCAACGCCAAACCCCGCGCCACCGGCGCCAGCGTCCAGGTGGGCATGGGGCGGGAGACGGCTGCCATCCTGCGGGAGGCCGAGCAGATCGCCGACAACATGAAGGATGAGTACATCTCCACCGAGCACATGCTCATGGCCATGGCCTCTTCCGCAGGGAAGGTGCGGGATCTCCTGGCCCGCCATGGCGTGGACTACAACGCCATCATGCAGGCCCTGGCCGCGGTGCGGGGCAGCCAGCGGGTGACCAGCGACAACCCCGAGGCCCAGTACGAGGCCCTGACCAAGTACGGCCGTGACCTGACCGAAGAAGCCCGCAAGGGCAAGCTGGACCCGGTCATCGGCCGGGATGAAGAGATCCGGCGGGTGATCCAGATCCTGAGCCGGCGCACCAAGAACAACCCGGTGCTCATCGGTGAACCCGGCGTCGGGAAGACGGCCATCGTGGAGGGGCTGGCCCAGCGCATTGTCAACGGCGACGTGCCCACCGGCCTGCGCAACAAGCGGCTGGTGGCCCTGGACCTGGGCGCGCTGCTGGCCGGGGCCAAATACCGGGGTGAATTCGAGGAGCGGCTGAAGGCAGTCCTCAACGAGATCAAGGCGTCTGAAGGGCAGGTCATCCTCTTCATCGACGAGATCCACACCCTGGTGGGCGCCGGCGCGGCCGAGGGCGCCATGGACGCGTCCAACATGCTCAAGCCCATGCTGGCCCGGGGCGAGCTCCACGCCATCGGCGCCACCACCCTGGACGAGTACCGCAAGCACATCGAAAAGGACGCCGCGCTGGAGCGGCGCTTCCAGCCGGTCTTCGTGGATGAGCCCAGCGTGGAGGACACCATCAGCATCCTGCGGGGTCTGAAGGAGCGCTACGAGGTGCACCACGGCGTGCGCATCACCGACAGCGCGGTCATCGCGGCGGCCACCCTGAGCCACCGCTACATCACCGACCGCTTCCTGCCGGACAAGGCCATCGACCTGATCGACGAGGCGGCCAGTCGCCTGCGCATGCAGATCGACTCCAAGCCCCAGGAGCTGGATGAAATCGACCGTCAGATCATGCAGTTGGAGATCGAGCGGGAGGCGTTGCGCAAGGAGAAGGACGAGGCCAGCAAGGCCCGCCTGGCCGAGCTGGAGAACGAGCTGGCCAACCTGAAGGAGAAGAGCGCCGAGCTCACCAGCCGCTGGCAGGCCGAGCGGGAAGCCATCGCCGAGGTCCACAACCTGAAGGAGCGCATCGACCAGGTGCGGGTGGAAATTGAGCAGGCGGAGCGGGCCTACGACCTGCAGAAGGCGGCCGAGCTGCGCTACGGCACCCTGCGCCAGTTGGAGCAGCAGCTGGCCGAGGCCGAGGCCCGGGTGCGCCAGATCCAGGGCGACAGCCCCCTGCTCAAGGAGGAAGTGGACGCGGAGGAGATCGCCGCGGTGGTCAGCAAGTGGACGGGCATTCCCGTCTCCAAGCTGATGGAAAGCGAGCGGGCCAAGCTGATCCGCATGGAGGAAGAGCTGCACAAGCGGGTCGTGGGCCAGGATGAGGCCATCCGCGCGGTGGCGTCGGCCATCCGGCGCAGCCGGGCCGGCCTGCAGGATCCCAACCGGCCCATCGGCAGCTTCATCTTCCTGGGGCCCACGGGTGTGGGTAAGACGGAGCTGGCCCGGGCGCTGGCCGAATTCCTCTTCGATGACGAGCAGAACATGGTGCGCATCGACATGAGCGAATATCAGGAGCGCCACACCGTGGCCCGGCTCATCGGTGCGCCCCCCGGCTACGTGGGCTATGAGGAAGGTGGCCAGTTGACCGAGGCCGTACGCCGGCGTCCATACTCGGTGGTCCTCTTCGACGAGATCGAGAAGGCCCACCCGGAGGTCTTCAACGTCCTGCTCCAGGTGCTGGACGACGGCCGCCTGACCGACGGCCAGGGGCGCACGGTGGACTTCCGGAACACGGTCATCATCATGACCAGCAACCTGGGCAGCCAGTACATCCTGGAAGTCGCCGGCGTGGACGAAGAGGTGGAGCGCCGGGTGCGGGAGGTCCTGCGGCAGCACTTCCGGCCGGAGTTCCTGAACCGGGTGGACGAGATCGTCATCTTCCACTCGCTGCAGAAGGATCAGCTGAAGGAGATCGTGGAGATCCAGCTCGGCCGGTTGCGCCAGCTGCTCAAGGATCGCAACATCACCCTGGAGCTGACCGAACGGGCCCGGGAGCTGCTGGTGGAGGAGGGCTACGATCCCGCCTTCGGTGCCCGGCCCTTGAAGCGGGTCATCCAGCACCGCATCGCCGATCCGCTGGCTCTGGAGATCCTGGAAGGCCGCATCCAGAACGGCGACCATGTGGTGGCGGATGTGGTCAACGGCGAGATCACCTTCACCGTGGTGGAGCCGGCCATGGCCTGATGGGCCGGCTCCTCATGGGGGCGTCAAAGTCAGACAAAACACTAACGTTGCGCATATGACCATCTAACAGATGGTGCATACACTTAAAAGTGAAAGTCGCCGGGAAGGGAAAGCGCCACGGGCGATCCCTTCCCGGGCTGACCGGCTCACTGAACCGGCCGCCCTGTGGTGGCAATAGCGCATCAGTCTATTTCGAGAATTCAATTCTTGAAATAGAGGAGGTGATGTGAAATGACCGCTCTGACTCGTTGGGATCCGTTCCGGGAGATGGCAACCTTCCGTGAAATGATGGATCGCCTGTTCGATGAGTCGTTCTTTGAGGCGCCGCGCCTGTGGAGCCGTCGGCTGGAGGGCTTCAGCGTACCGATGGATGTGATCGAGACGGAGAATGAATACATCGTCAAGGCGTCGCTGCCTGGCGTGGATCCGAACGACGTCGAGATCACCCTGACCGACAACGTGCTGACCATCAAAGGTCAGACCAAGAGCGAGCAGGAGTACGACGAGCAGAACTATCACCTGCGGGAGCGCCGCTTTGGCAGCTTCAGCCGCAGCCTGACCCTGCCCGCCAGCGTGGACGCTGACAAAGTCGAGGCCATCCACGAGCACGGTGTCCTGACTCTGCATCTGCCCAAGGTCGAGTCGGCCAAACCCAAGAAGATCGCGGTCAAGAGCGTGGTCAACGGCGGGTGATTCCAGGCCGACTCATCAACACCCCACAGGGCCGGCCGGTGGACGGGCAAAAATCCCGGTGCGAATTTCGCACCGGGATTTTTCATTTCTCGTCACTGTTCATCCCCATCTCCCTGGCCCCTTTCCCCGCCGAGGGGGAGGGGTTGGGGGTGAGGGGGTGAATGGTTCCCCTGTGGCTTAAAGCGATGGCGCAAAGGGGGTGGTCTCCGGCCCCAGGACCGTCCCATCCGCGATGTGGAGCGGTTCGCTGCCCTCGTGCTTCAGGTGTACTTTCCCCTCCACCACCACATCCCGACCGAAGTAGATGTTTCCATCCACCCGCAACTCCAGGCACCGCCGCATGGATGGCGCGCCGTGGGGGAAGCGCTCCTGCAGGTCGGCAATGAGCATGTAATAGCGATCATCCAGGAAGACCAGGGGCGGCCGGCGGGCGGCTTCCGGTGGCCGGTCCGGGGTGAGGCGCAGGAGGTAGCCGTCGGTCAGCTCGTAGACGTCCGACCAGAGGACCAGCAGATCGTTGGTCTTTTTGACCGGGATGAAACGGCTACGGGGCACCCGCAGGGCTTCGGCGCCTTCGAACAGGGCGATGGCAGAGCCCATGGCCGTCTCCAGCTGGTAGACCCGCGGGGAATCCAGGTCGGTGGGGTCAACGGGTTTCTCGTTGCGGATCAGGGGGAGCTGAAGCATGTCATCGTGGCGCTGAAGCACTTCCCGCAGGGTGGGCAGGTGGATCCAGAGGTTGTTGGTGTTGAAATAGCGGTAGCGCTCGATATCCTGGAAGGCGGCCTGTTCCTCGGGCGGGCACTGGGAGATCTCCCGCAGGATCAGCCGTCCGTCGGGGCGCCGGGCCAGGTGTCCCCCTTTGACATCGGCGGCGGTGCGATAGGCCACTTCCATGAGGAAGGGCAGCCGTTGCTCCACAAAGTGGCCCAGGATGCGGGTATCCAGCACAGCGCCCAGGTTGTCGGAATTGCTGACGAAGGCGTACTCGTAGCCGGCGTCCAGCATCTTTTCCAGCATGCCGCTGGTGAGCAGGGCGACGTAGATGTTGCCGTGACCCGGCGGGCACCACTCCTTCTCCGGGTCTGCCGGCCATTCCGCCGGCAGCAGGCTCTCCTTCCAGATCTTGGGCAGCTTGTGTTGTAGGAAGTCCAGGGGGATGTCCTGTTCCAGCTCCGGGTATCGCTGCAGGGCTTCCCGGGTCTCTTCCACGGTGTTGAAGCTGTTCATCAGCACCAGGGGCAGGCGGACGCCGGTCTGCTTGCGCAGGTGGAGCACTTGCTTCACGATGATGTCCAGGAAGGTAAGCTCTCCCTTGACCGGAAGCAGGCACTTGGGGCCGTCCATGCCCATGCTGGTACCCAGGCCGCCGTTCAACTTCAGGACCACGGCCCGCTCCAGGGCCTTTTGGCCGATCTCCGCCTGGCGGTCACCCAGGTCCGTGTAGTCCGGGAGGGTATCCACCGGTGCGGCCTCGTCCTGGCTGATGTAGCCGGTGGCGCCGGCGAGCAGTTGCTGATAGTAGAAGTGAAAGATGCGGATGGCTAAAGGTGGTACACCGGCGGCCTGCATCTTAGCAGCGAAGCGTTCAAAGCGTGGGTCGTCCATGGGCTGTGACGACGGTTGGGGGGGGTGATCCGCTTGGTGCATCATTGCTCATCAGCTCCTTCGCTTCTGAATCTTTGTCTTTAATCACGTAGGGGCGGGCCGCCGTGCCCGCCCGCTGGTGCCAGCCGAGGAAGGGCGCCGGTTTGCCGTAGGGGCGGTTTCTAACCGCACGGTGTCGCCAGCCCCAGGCGGATGAAGGAATGGCGACGGCTGCGCAGCTACGAGCTGCGCCTACGACGGGGCACCCAATTCTGTAGGGGCGGGGCTTGCCCCGCCCGCTGCCGTCCTCGAACATGGGTCTCCTGTAGAACCGGCCACGTCCGGCGGGCCGGAGACCCGCCCTACGGATCCGTGGCCCAACCGGGATGGATGGCACCCCGTGCCGTAGGTGCGGTCTCCGGCCGCCCGCTGGTGCCATGCCCCGGCGGGTGAAGGGACGGCGACGGCTGCGCAGCTACGAGCTGCACCTACGACGGGGCGCCCAATTCTGTAGGGGCGGGGCAAGCCCCGCCCGCTGCCGTCCTCGGACATGGGTCTCCTGTAGAACCGGCCACGTCCGGCGGGCCGGAGACCCACCCTACGTTCCCGTGGCACCCACGTCCTTACCAACCAACGGCGCAGCCGTCCTTGCGGGGATCGCTGCCCCCGATGAGGACGCCCGTCTCCGGATCCCGCAGGATGATCTGGCCGCCGCCAAAGCCGGTGCGGCCGAAGCCGTCCACGGGCACCAGTCGATGGCCCCGCCGGGCCAATTCGGCCAGGGTGGCAAAGCTCCACCCCTCCTCCATGGCCACCAGGCCGCCGCTTTCCTGGGCGCCCAGGCCGCCGCTGGGGCCGGCCAGCTGCCAGCGGGGCACATCCAGCGCCCGTTGGGGCCACATGCCCAGGTCCACCAGGTTGACCAGCATCTGCAGGTGTCCCTGGGGCTGCATGAAGCCGCCCATGACGCCCAGGCAGGCGTGGAGCTCGCCGCCTCGGGTGGTCAGGGCCGGGATGATGGTCTGGTAGGGTCGTTTGTGGGGCGCCAGGGCGTTGGGGTGTTCCGGGTCCAGCTGGAAGAGCGCAGCCCGGTTCTGCAGGCTGACCCCGGTGCCTGGCACCACCAGACCGGTGCCGGTACCCATGTAGAGGCTGTTGATGAAACTGCAGGCGTTGCCCTCGCCGTCCACCACGCTCAGGTAGACCGTGTCCGAGCCGGCCAAAGGATCGCCGTAGGGCACGTGCTGGGCCGCGCGGCGGAGGTCGATCTCCTGGCGCCGTCGTTCCGCATAGGCCGGGCTGACCAGCTCCTCCAGGGGGATGGGCACCACCCGGGGGTCGCAGACCCAGCGCTGGGCGTCGGCGAAACCCAGGCGCATGCACTCGATCAGGATGTGGAGGCGATCCACTTCCTCCATGGCTGCCAGGTCGAAGCCGGCTGCCAGGTTGGCGGCAATGATGGCGGCCAGCCCCTGGCCGTTGGGCGGGCATTCGTAGAGGGTCACGCCCCGGTAGTCAGCGTGGATGGGCTCATCCCAGGTGCTCTCGTGGGCGGCCATATCCTCCGATGTGATCCAGCCGCCGTATTTCTGGACGTGGGCGCTCAGTTTGTGGGCGAATTCGCCCCGGTAGATGTAGTCCTTGCCCTCGGCCGCGATGCCCCGCAGGGTTTCGGCCAGGGTGGGGATGCGCATGATTTCGCCGGGGCGGGGGGCTCGGCCGTCGATGAGCAGCTCGTGGCCGCTGGGCTGTTCCGGCCCGTTGTCCAGGTCGCCGCTTTCCCAGTCCGGTGAGCGCAGGAGTTTGGGCACCTGGGAGCGCCAGCCGGTGGCGATGATTTCGCTCACAGGGTAGCCGTGCTCGGCGGTCCAGATGGCCGGTTGGAGCACGTCGGCCAGGGACATGGTGCCGTGGCGTTCCAGCAGGTCGCTCCAGCCGGCCACCGTGCCGGGCACGCTGACCGCGTGGCCGGTGAAGGTGGGCATCTTCGTGTAGCCCAGGGAGCGCAGGGCTTCGATGGACGCGGCCGCGGGAGCCCGTCCGGAGCCGTTGAGCGCGGTGACCTGTTTGGTCCGCGCGTCCCAGAAGAGGGCGAAGCAGTCCCCGCCGATGCCGGTGGAGATGGGCTCCACCACGTTGAGCATGGCTGCGGTGGCCACGGCCGCGTCGGCTGCGTTGCCGCCGGCCTTGAGGATCTCCAGACCAGCCTGGGCAGCCAGGGGCTGGCTGGTGGCCACCATCCCCCGGGTCGCCATGACATTGCTCCTCCGGGAGCGGAACACAGCATCGAACTTCATACGTTCTCCTTACCGTTGGGCTTGATTGCGTTTCACTGCGCTCTGCATCATAATAGGAGAATAGGACTCATGTCCAATTGGCAATTTTCTGCCCCCAAAGGCCGCCACAAACGAGGTTCAACTTGGGACATTCCGGCCGGGGGAGAGGGTTTGGTGGTTTGTCCGGCCGTAAGGTAGACTAATAAATCCCGGCAGAAATTCGTCGCCGGTCTCTCCAGTTGGGAGAGGTGCCCGGCAGGTATCGGGATTTCTGCCGTGGTTTAGATGCCAGACTGTACTAGCAAAACGCTATGGGCTTTATCATCCAGTATGTGGCGACCTATGCCCCCTGGATCTACGCCATCTGTGGCCTGACGGCCCTCTATCAGATCTACCGGATCTGGCTGGTGCGATCCGAGCGCCGGCAGGCGGTCTTTTCCCTGGAGCGGGAGAAGGCCGTGCGGGATATGTACAATATCTTTGCGATTGCCCTGCTGCTGCTTTTCGTCATGGGGGTAACCTACTTTACCAGTACCACCCTGGCCACGGCCGTGGATCCCCTGGTCTCCGAAGCCCTGCAGCCGACGCCCGCCTTTCCCTTTGTGCCCACGCCCACCAACACGCCCCTGCCCGTCACACCCACGCCTACCTTCACGCCCACGGCAGCTCCGGCCGTCGTGGAGGGGGACGCGGCGGTGAACGCGGTGGAGACGCCGCCGGCATCCCAGGTCGATCCCCCTACGCCCACTCCCGTGCCCACGCCGGCCATTCAGGCGCCGGCCTGCCCGGATAGCCGGTCGGTGTTGTTGCGGCCTGGGAACAACGAGGTGGTCAGCGGGGTGATCAACGTCATCGGCACGGCGACCCATGAAAATTTCCAATACTATAAGATCGAATTTGCGCCCGGCGCCAATGCTGATGCCAACTTCGGCTACCTGGCCGGTGGGACAACGCCGGTGACCAGCAATGTGCTGGCCAGCATCGACACCGCCAGCCTGGGCAATGGCACGTGGACCCTGCGGCTGATTGTGGTGGATCAGACGGGCAACTATCCGCCCCCGTGTCAGGTCACCATCAACGTGCAAAATTAGAAAATCGGGCAGCATGGTAAATCCCGGCGGAAATCCACCGAGGGTGCCCACGCCAGTCGGCGCAGCCAGATTTCCGCCGTGGTATTTACACCAGACTCTATTCGCGCATGCAAGAGAACCTTCGTATCCAGGTAACTGTGGCCCTGACGCTGCTTCTGTTGGTGGCCCTCATCGTGGTCTACAACGCGGGTGTGGCACGCGGACGGCTGCGCGTGCGCGGCGAACTGCTGACCCTCCAGGCCGAGTATGTGGCCCTTCTCTCCTCCACGCCCACGGCCACGGAGACGCCCACACCCACGCCGACCCCCACGGCGACCCTGACGCCCACCCCCACCTGGACGCCCACTCACACGCCCACACCGACCCCCACCCCGGCGTCGCCTGAGGAGTGGGCCCAGCGTTTTCAACAGGTGGCCGAGGAAGGGCTCAATTCCATGTCCCTGTTGGATTTCACCGGGGAACGGGCCGAGGCCCTGCTCCGCCGCCTGGCTCAGGCCCAGGGGTTGGCCTTTGTGCCAGCCACCTACTTTCCCCTGAACGCCGACCCCTGGGCGGCGCTGGTCGTTCCCCGGGCGCCGGGCGGTGAAGCCCTGCCCATGCTCTTCTGGCGAGAGCCCAACGACCGCAACCGCGTCCGCAGCCAGTTGCTGTTGGCCGCCCTGGGCCGGGAACGGGACTACACCACCCTGCTGGCTGGCGTCAGCCACGGCGTGATGGGAGCCGACCGGCTGGGCCGTCGGCACATCCTGCTGGTGGAGAGCACGGAGCTACGCTCCCAACTGACGGCTTACGTCCTGGCCCAGCCCCAGCCCGCCGAGGACTTCCAGCTCCTGTGGCAGAGCGCCACGGAGCCCACCTGGCCCGGTGCGGCGCCCGGCAGCCAGGTTACCTTGCAGACGGACGGAGAGCACATTCTGCCTGCCATCCAGGTGGTGGCCCCCGTGGCCGGCAACCCCGGGTTGCAGCGCCTGCTGGACGCACCTCAACTCTTCGTGGAACAGCCGCCCTTTGCCCGCCAGTGGGCCCAGACCCTGTGGCGTTTTGTGTCCGAGGAAGAGGCCGACGAGGCAGACAGCCGTGAGTCCCCTGGACCTGGCTATCACCTCCAGGAGGCGAGCCTGCTGCCCACACCCCTCACCACCCTGGCCCGCTTCCTCCTGCTGCTGCGGGCATCGGATGTGGGCACCGCGGCCAACTTTGCCAGCCGCTTCGACCTGCTGCAACAGGCCTATGACATGGGCCTCACCCAGCCGGCCCACTGGCTCGCCTTTTACCTGGATGAAGCAGACCAGCCCCTGTGGGACGGCCAGGTGACCTTGCGCCTGCGCTTCTTCGACAACGGCAACCGGGACCGCACCTACACGGCCATCTTCGAGGCGGATGAGGCCGTGGGCTACCGGGTGGCCGCCATCGAGCCGGCTGAGCCCTACGGCGCCCAGGAGTGGGTCACCCCGGCGCCTGCCCTGCCCACCTTTACGCCCACGGCCACGCCCACAGAGACCCCCACAGGCATCGGGGGCGAAGTCCCGCCGGCAGAGCAAGCGCCGCCTACGCCCGTGCCCAGCGATACGCCCACCCCCACCGCGACGGCCACAGCGACGGCGACCGCCACGGAAACCCCCACCGTGACCCCCACCTTCACGCCCACGGCCACGCCGACGCCCAGCCCTACGGCCACCGCCACGCCCACCGAAACGCCCACGGCCACGCCGACGCCCAAACCCTATCCCCTGCCCGACATCCCGCCCGATCAGGCCACTCTGGTGACCGGGACCATCTTCCGCGCGCCGGCCAACCTGCGGGCCGGCCCGGCCACAGACTACCCTGTCCTGGCCCAACTGGGTTTCGGGGTCCACGTGGATCTCTACGGCGTGACCGAAGCCGGCGACTGGGTGCTGCTGCGGGTCAACGAGCCGGCCGACGGCAGCCACAACGTCATCGGCTGGATGGCGGCGGAGCTGGTGCAGCCCACGGCGGACCTGGCGTTGCTGCCGCTCTACCGGGCCGATGGCACGCCGGTCATCCCGCCCACGCCGACGCCCAGCCCCACCCCGGGGCCGCCCACGCCCACCCCCACGCCGACCCCCAGGTCCACGCCGGTCCTGGGCGACATCCAGGTGCTGCCGGCCACCGCCGGCCTGGTGCCTGTGCCGCCGCCCGTGGCGGAGGAAGTGGTGATGACCATCGGCGGCGACCGCATTCCGGCCAACCCTCTGGCGCCCATTCCTGCCACCACCGCGGACGGCCGGTCGGTCCAACTGGTGGTGGATACGGCCCGGGTGGAGATCTGGAGCGGCATGTTCGCCGCAGAACCGCCCCAATATGAGTCGGCGCCGGCCGAGCTCCTCTGGCCAGGCACCCAGGTCTACGTGGTGGGCACGTCCGATCCCGCACAGCCGGATCGCTTCGTCGCCTCTCGGGTGCGCATTGCACAGGCGCCGACGGACGCCGGGGCGCGACCCCGGGTGGAACGCTTCACCGCGCCGGTCCTGGCTGAAGCCCTGGGCCAGGGGAGCAGCGTGGCCCTGTTGGGCAGTCGGGAGGAGCCCGGCGTCTACCTGCTGGAGGCCACGGGCACCGTCTATCAACTTTGGGTGGATGAACAGGAGGCGACCTGGGCGGGGAGCGATCCGGCCGCGGGCTTGATTGTCCACACGGGGGAAGCACCCGTGGGGTTGAACAGCTTCCGCTGGATTCGCCCGGATGGGGAAGGGGTCCAGGTTTTCACCCAGCCCTTCCACAGCCTGCGGGGCGTGGTGGGGGATCTCTACGGGGGGCTGTGGTGGATCGAGACGCCCCAGGCGGACATCGACCAGTGGCAGCTCTGGCACTACGACCCGGTGCGGGGGGAGGTGGCCTTGCGTCTGCGGGCCTCTGGCGCCCTCTTCCGCCAGGGCAGCGCCATCGTCAGCCCAACCCTGGTGCCAGTGCTCATCGGCGCCTATCCGGAATTTCGGCCGGATACCGGCACCGTCAGCCAGGTGACCCTGATCCTGGATACCCTGGACAACGTCCAGCAGCGGCTGTATATGGGCGTATTTCGGATCACGGTGGCCATCAATGGGGATGGCACCGGCGTGGTGAGTGGGTTGCCCCAGCTGCTCCTGGCGCCTGAGAGCTATCGGGGCCCTCTGCGGATCAGCCCGGATCAGACCCGGATGGCTTACTTCGTCTACAACCCCGAACGGCCCAGCCTGACCTCCGGCTTCATCCGCCCGGCCAACACGGTACGGGTCTACACCTTGCTGGGGCGCGGCGCCAGCACCATCCGTACCGTCTACGAGAGCGAGAGCCGGTTCGAGTTTCTGGCCCCCAACCTGGCCTGGCTGGGCGACGACCGCCTGGTGGTTGCCCGCAGCCGCTTTGCACCGGGGGAAACCTTTGGCCTGGACCGTTTCGGCATCACCCAGATCCAACTGCCGGAGCCTGGCCAGGCAGCTGGCGCGGTCACGGCCAACAGCTACCTCTTCCCCAACCAGAAGGAGCTACGGGACTACGCGGTCTGCCGGGATGGCCGCTACACCCTGACCGTGGCCAGCACCGAGGAGGGGGTGTTGGAGCTCTCCCGCTGGGATGGCGGCCCGCGGCCGGAGCCGCTGCTGGCGCTGCCACCCAACCTGACCCGAACCTTCCTCTGCTGGCAGGCTTCGGATGCGTTGTTGCAACTTCGCTAAGCCATGTGGCCGTTGAGACTGCCGCCCCTGCCGGAGCCCTGGGCCTACTTCACCGACTGGCGGGACCTGCTCCTGGCTGCCGTGGGCGCGGTGGTGGTGACCCTTCTGATCATCTGGTGGCGCCAGCAGACCCGCCACTGGTTTCGGGTCTGTGCGGCCACATTCCTGGCCGGCTTGCTGATGTGTATCAGCAGCTTCTATCTTTTCGTGGTGCCGCCGTACTTTGCCAGCTGTCCCCAGGGCTGCCCCGGCTGGCGGGGCTATCCGCTGCCCATCGCCCGCATCGGGCTGGATGGCGTCAGCCGGGTGGCGCCGGTGGACTTCGCCATGAACCTGTTCATGCTCTGGCTGCTCTGGCTGGGCGCCAGCCTGATCTGGACCCTGTTGGGCATGGGTTTCCAGTGGTGGCGGCGTACTACCCGGGCGCGACTCTTCTTCGTGCTGGTGGTGGCCATCCTGCCCTGGGCGCTCATGCCCCGCCTCCTGGAGCCGCCCCAGCCCCGAGCTACCGGTGAGGACTTGCGGCTGGCGGTCAACGCCCGCCGGGCCGCGGAGTTCACCTATCGCATCACCGGCCTGTGGGTGCAGCGGCTGGCGCTGGAGGACATCCGCACCGCTGCCCCAGCCCAGGATGCGCCGGCCACCTTCAGCCAGAGCGAGGTCAAGCAGGTCTGCCTGCGGGGGTATACTTACTTTTACATCCCCTGGCGTCGCTATCGCATCACCCTGGACCCCAGCGGCGTGACCGCACTCAGCCTGACCCAGGTCCCCCTGGATGGCTCCTGCTGGCGGTAGGAAGCCAGGGGAGAGCCACAAATTTCACAGTCCAGCCATCTGTGACTCCACTGCAGAAACCACCGATGAACACAGATCCAGCAGTTCACGATTTCGACGCGGAGTCGGCACCTCAGATGCCGACCCAGGCGAGACAGCGCCGTATCTGAGGATGCTCACTCCACAAATGGGCAACAATCGTGAAGTACTGAGATTTTCCAGAGCAAGCATCCCTGCCATCCGCGAAATCTGTGGTATCCGTGGAGCGTCGGAGCTTCAGCTACCCTGGTAGAGTGCGGTCTGGGGAAAGAAGGCGTACCAGGCAAACCAGAAGTGGTCAAAGGCCAGGATGCGCTCCAGCCGCTGGCCGGCCAGGGGGCCTGCCACCGCCTCGCCCAGGATGTTCCAGGTGCTGCCGGTTTCCTGGTCGCTGAAAGTGCCATCGGCGTTGCGCACGAAGGTGAGCTCCTGGCCGTCCACCCGGCGGTCGAAGACGCCCACGCTACCCACATCCTTGCCTTCGCTGATCTGGCGGGTGTCCAGGGCGCTGGCCGTGCCTGGCTTATGGAAGACCACCACGGGCACGTCGCCCAGCCGGTCGTTGATGACTCCCAACTCGGCCACCGTGGAGAAGGGATAGGCCATCACCACGTCGCCCAGTTGAATGCCCACCACCCGCTCAGTGGCCGGCAGGCGGGTATCCAGCTCTCCTCGGAAGAGGAAGGGCTGGCCCGCGGTGCTGTCGTACTGGGTATAGGGGTTGGCGCCGTAGGTGCGGGGCATGGCCGGGCGGGCCAGGACTTCGCCGTTGGGGTAGCGGGCCGTGAAATCGCCGAAGCTGATCACCTGGCTGGCCCGGAAGGTCAACTGCTCGCCCGCGTAGCGTCCCACGATGCCCTGGCCGATGAACTGTTGCCACCAGGTCTCCGTCTGCCGGTCGTACATGATGAGGTCGCTGTTACGCAGCAGGCCCGTGGTGCCGAAGTCCAACACCTGGCCGTCGAAGGTACGCTCGAAGACGATGCTGGCATTGCACAGGGGGCAGAAGGTGACAGCCACAGGCAGATCCCCCACCGTGTCGTTGACGATCTCATGCCATATGAGGATGGCCAGGGGATAGGCCCGGGCATGGCCGTCGTGCTCGAAGAGGATCACCGGGTCCCGGTCCGAGAGCCACTCTCGGGCGCTCTCCGGGCTTTCGAAGGTGGGCTCGTCGATGGCTGGGATGCCGTCCTTGGGAGGGCCGCCGGAGATGATCTCCTCCCATGGCACGGTGCGGCGGGAGAAATCCGTACGCCAGTAGGAGCTGTTCAACCGGGCCGGAGGGCTTTCCGGTGGCAACAGCGCGATACCCTGAGGCGCTTTGGCCACCTCGCCCGGGGCGGGTGCGTTGTCCACAGCCCCGGAGTCGGCGGCCTCAGGGGCTGTGCCAGCGCCAGACGAGGCCGCCGGAGAGGTGGTTCCAGGCTCGCCGGGGTTGACACAGGCACCCAGGCTCCAAAGACTCAGGGCCACCAGAACGATTACGGTCAGGGACCAGGCCGTCCAACGCATCTTTGCACCTCCTGGAAACATGGGGAACTGGTAACTGTTCATCCCCCATCCCCCTTCCCCCGCTAGGGGGGAGGGGGTGAATGGCTGCGGGAACTCTTTGTCGTGCGGGGGGCGCTGCGGTCGGATCATCGCCCCACTTCGTGGTCACTGTGTCACAATCCCGGCGGGATGACTGTAGGTGGCCCTACGTCCAATCGTCAGATTGTTTGTTCCTTCCTCGGAGGCAACCCATGAATACCCATCCCATCTGGCGTGTGTTGCTCTTTATCCCGGGCGACAGCGAGCGCAAAATGGCCAAAGGCGCCACCCTGGACGTGGACGCCGTGATCCTGGACCTGGAAGACAGCGTCGCACCGGCCAACAAGGTCAGCGCCCGGGAGCTGGTGCGCCACAGCCTGGTCTCCGGCCTCTTCCCCACCGGTCGGATGGCCCGGCTGGTCCGGGTGAATACGATCCACAGCGCGCGGGTGGCTCCCCCCGATGAGCTGGCTGTGCAGGCACGGGACATCGCCGCCACCATCCAGGGCCGGCCGGACGGATACGTGTTGCCCAAGGTGGAGTCTGCCCAGGATGTGGAACGCTTCGCCCGCCTGCTCCTGGGGCATGAGCAGTCCCTGGGCATGGAGATAGGCCGCACCAAAATCCTGGCCCTGATCGAGACGGCCCGGGGCGTGGTCAACGTGCGGGAAATCGCCGCTGCGGCGCCGGGGCGGCTGGCCGGGCTCATCTTCGGCGCGGAAGATCTGGCCGCAGACGTGGGCAGCGACCGCACGGCCGACGGGCCAGAGCTGGGCTACGCGCGGGGAGCCGTCGTCCTCCATGCCGCAGCCTTTGGGCTTCAGGCCATCGATACCCCCTACACCGACCTGACGAACCTGAACGGCCTGCATGCAGAGGCCCGGGCCGCCAGACGAATGGGCTTCACCGGCAAGCTGGCCATCCACCCTGCCCAGATCTCCCCCATCCGCCAGGCCTTCGCCCCCACCGACGAGGAGATCGCCGCCGCCCAACGGCTGCTGGACGCCTATCACGCCCATGCCGCCCAGGGCGCCGGCGTCTTCGTCCACGAAGGGAAGATGGTGGACCGGCCCATGATCCGGGCCGCGGAGCGGATCCTGGCCGACGCGCGGGCAGCCAGAAAGCTCTAGGGTCACGCCGGCCCGGGCGGTTCAGACGCGGGTTCCACTTCCACCAGCCGCTGGCCTCGCTCCACTGCTTCCCCCGGCTGCACCCACACCCGGGCCACTCGACCCGAAATCCCCGCTGTCAGGCGGGTGGTCATCTTCATGGCTTCCAGCACCAGCAGCGGCTGACCAGCCTGGACCCGCTCCCCCTCTTGCACCACTACCTGGCGTACCTGGCCCGGCATGGGCGCCTCCACCACCCCCCGGCCGCTCCCCGGCGCCCCGGCCGGTCTGGCGACCGCGGGATCTTGGAGGGCCTGGCCCTGGGGGTCTGCCAGCCGGGTCAGCTCGTAGTGGTGGACCGCCGGCGCCGCGCCCGGCTCTGGACGACCGAGCAGCGCCACGAAGCGGCGTCGCCCACCCGGATTGCCCCCGGCTTCCCGGGCGGTCGAGGCTTCGAAGGGTTGGCCGTCCACGGTGAAGCGGAGTTCCCCGGCAGAGCGGGAGAGGAGCTCCACCCGGAAGGTCTCCGAGCCTACGTGGGCCAGCCAGGTACCATTCCCCTGGGGCTCCAGGCGGACGGTGTAGATCTGATCGCCCAGTTGATAGGAAACGCTCACCCTGCTGTTCCTCTCGTTGTTCCTCTCGCTGTTGCTCCGGGTGGCCAGAAGCCTCCGCCCAGGCGAAAGCCGTCCGGCCGCGCCCACGGATCTGGCATCGCCTGGCGCCCAGAATCGGTGACCCAGTCCATGTCGGCGTCGCTGCTTTCCTCGGCCAGGGCCGCCGCGATCAGGGCCGCCACGTCCAGCCTGTGGCTGCCGGGCTGCCATCCCGCCATCTCCCGGCTCACAAACGCGGTGGTGGCTGCGCCGGCCTGAAAGGTGGGGTGGGCCACCACCGCGCGCAGGAACGCCAGGTTGGTGGTCAGGCCCAGGAGGGTGTACCGGCCCAGGGCCCAGAGCATGCGACGTCGGGCTAGCTCCCGGTCTTCCGCCCAGACGATCAGCTTGGCCAGCAGGGGATCGTAGTGGGCAGTTACCTCGTCGCCGGCAGCCACCCCCGAGTCCACCCGCACGCCGGGCCCCGATGGCTCCACCAGTCGATGAATTCGCCCCGTCACCGGGAGGAAGCCCCGGGCCGGATCTTCCGCATACAGCCGACACTCCATGGCATGGCCCCGGGGGCGCACCTGGTCCTGGGCCACGGGGAGGGGCTGGCCCGCGGCGATGGCGATCTGGGCGCGCACCAGGTCCACGCCGGTGATCAGCTCGGTGACCGGGTGCTCCACCTGGAGTCGGGTGTTCATCTCCAGGAAGTAGAACCGCCGATCCTGATCCAGCAGGAACTCCACCGTGCCCGCGTTCACGTAGCCCACAGCCCGGGCCGCCGTCACCGCCGCCCGGCCCAGGGCTTCCCGCAGGGGCGGATCCAGGGCCGGGGAAGGGGCCTCCTCCACGATTTTCTGGTGCCGGCGCTGAACGGAACAGTCTCGTTCAAAGAGGTGGATCACGTTGCCGTGATGGTCGGCCAGGATCTGGACTTCCACGTGGCGGCCCTGGGCGATGTATTTTTCCAGGAACACGGTGGGGTCGCCGAAGGCCTGTTGCGCGGCCTGGCGGGCGGTGGCCAGGGCTTCGGGCAGCGCGGCCGGCTCCTCCACCACCTGGAGGCCGATGCCGCCGCCGCCCCCCGCGGCCTTGACCATGACCGGGTAGCCCATCCGTTGCGCAGCCCGGGCGAAATCCTCATCGGATGTCCCCCCGGCGTAGCCGGGGACCACGGGCACGCCCGCCTCCTGCATCAGGGCGCGGGCCTGGGTTTTGACGCCCATCTGCGCGATGGCCTGGGGCGGCGGCCCGATGAAGGTCAGCCCCGCATCCTGGACCATCTGGGCGAAGGAGGCGGATTCGGCCAGGAATCCGTAGCCCGGGTGGATGGCATCGCAGCCGGTCTCCAGGGCTGCTTCCACCAGCCGCTCTCCCCGCAGGTAGGAGTCCGTCGGGGCGGGCGGCCCAATGCAGACGGCTTCGTGGGCCAGCCGTACGTGGAGGGCCTGGGCATCCGCCTGGGAATAGACCGCCACCGCGGGGATGGCCAGCTCCTGGCAGGCCCGCAGGATGCGCACCGCAATCTCGCCCCGGTTGGCGATCAGGATTTTGCGGAACATGGCTTTTCTCCGTGGCCTGTGAAGGAACCCCTGTCCGACCTACATGCGGAAGACGCCGTAACGGCTCTCGTCCACGGGGACGCCTGTGCAGATGGCCAGGGCCAGCCCCAGCACCCGTCGGGTCTGGAGGGGGCTGATGATGCCGTCGTCCCACAGCCGGGCGGTGGCGTAGTAGGGGTTGCCTTCCCGTTCGTACTTTTCCAGGATGGGCGCCTTGAAGGCGGCCAGTTCCTGGTCGTCCATGGGCGGTTTCCCTTGCCGGGCCAACTGATCTTGCTTGATGGTGGCCAGCACGTTGGCGGCCTGCTCGCCGCCCATGACGCTGATGCGGCTGTTGGGCCACGTCCAGAGGAAGCGGGGCCCGTACGCCCGGCCGCACATGGCATAGTTCCCTGCGCCAAAGCTGCCGCCGATGATGACTGTCAGCTTGGGGACCCGGGCATTGGCCACCGCCTGGACCATCTTGGCGCCGTCTTTGGCAATGCCGCCCGCCTCGTATTCCCGGCCTACCATGAAGCCGGTGATGTTCTGCAGGAAGAGCAGGGGAACCCGACGTTGGGCGCAGAGCTGGATGAAATGGGTGCCCTTGAGGGCGCTCTCGCTGAAGAGGATGCCGTTGTTGGCCACGATCCCCACCAGGAAGCCCTCGATGCGGGCGAAGCCGGTGACCAGGGTCTGGCCGTAGTCGGCCTTGAATTCCCGGAAGCGGCTGCCGTCCACCAGCCGGGCGATGATCTCCCGCACGTCATAGAGCTCCCGGAAGGTCTGGGGTAGAATGCCCAGGATCTCCTCCGGTGGGTAGAGGGGCTCTTCCGGGGCAGCCAGGTCCAGGGGCGTGGGGGGCGGCTTGGGCAGGGTGGACACGATCTCCCGCACCAGTTGAAGTGCGTGGTCGTCGTCTCGGGCGAAGTGGTCGGCCACGCCGGAGATGTGGGTGTGGACGTAGGCGCCGCCCAGCTCCTCGGCCGAAACTTCCTCTCCGGTGGCCGCCTTGACCAGGGGCGGCCCCCCCAGGAAGATGCTCCCCGTCTTGTCCACGATGATGGCTTCGTCGCTCATGGCGGGGATGTAGGCGCCGCCTGCGGTGCAGCTTCCCATCACGGCGGCGATCTGGGGGATGCCCGCAGCGCTCATGATGGCCTGGTTGTAGAAGATGCGGCCGAAGTCGTCCTGATCGGGGAAGACCTCATCCTGCATGGGAAGAAAGGCGCCGCCTGAATCCACCAGGTAGATGCAGGGCAACCGGTTTTCCAGGGCGATCTGTTGGGCGCGCAGATGTTTTTTGACGGTGATGGGGTAGTAGGTGCCGCCCTTGACCGTGGCATCGTTGGCGATGATCATGCAAGGCCGGCCGGCAATGCGTCCGATGCCCGCCACCAGGCCGCCCGCCGGCACATAGTCCTCGTACAGCGCCCAGCCGGCCAGGGGCGCGATCTCCAGGAAGGGGGAATGGGCGTCCAGCAGCCGGTCGATGCGGTCCCGCACCAGCAGCTTGCCCTGTTCCTGGTGACGCTGCCGGGCCCGTTGCCACTGGGTCGCGGCCGGTTCAGGGCCGCCACCGGTGCGTATCTGCTCCAGCCGGGTGTGGAGCTCTTCCAACAGGGCCCGGTGATGGCGGGCATTGGCCTGAAATTGGGGATCGTGGGGATCCACGCGGGATGGGATGGGTTCCATGGTGTGTGTTCTCGAGGGTTTCCTGGAATTCGTCTGCCCACACCTGCGAAAACCGGTGCCCTTCGTCTGCCTGGGTATGGCACCATCGGGCGGGCACGGGGGCCCGCCCCTACGCATCGACGCCGTCCCTTCATCTGCCTGGGGCTGGCGACACCGTGCGGTTAGAAACCGCACCTACGGCACGGGGTGCCATCCCCCCCAGTTGGGCCACGGGTTCCGTAGGGCGGGTCTCCGGCCCGCCGAACGTGGCCGGATCTGCGGGAGATAGGCACCATCGGGCGGGCACGGGGGCCCGCCCCTACGCATCCGTCGCTGTCCCTTCATCTGCCTGGGCTGGCGACACCGTGCGGCCGGAGACCGCACCTACGGCACGGGGTGCCATCCACCCCAGTTGGGCCACGGGTTCCGTAGGGCGGGTCTCCGGCCCGCCGAACGTGGCCGGATCTGCGGGAGACCGGCATCATCGGGCGGGCACGGGGGCCCGCCCCTACGGGGCAGGGTCGCCCCCACGCAGGCCTAGCTCATGCCGGGCGATGACCAGCCGCAGGATTTCGCTGGTGCCTTCGCCAATGGACATCAGGCGCTGGTCCCGGTAGAGGCGCTCCACCGGATACTCCCGGCTGTAGCCGTAAGCGCCGTGGATCTGGATGGCGTGGAAGCAGACCTTCTCCGCCACCTCCGAGGCCTTGAGCTTGGCGGCTGCGGCCAGCCGGGTGAAATCCTCCCCCTGATCCTTGAGCCAGGCCGCCTTCCAGACCAGCAGCCGGGCCGCCTCCAGCTCCACAGCGGCATCGGCCACCATCCACTGGATGGCCTCGAACTGGGCGATGGGCCGGCCGAAGGCGTGACGCTGGCGGGCATAGGCCAGGGCTGCCTCGTACGCGGCCTGGGCCAGGCCCAGGCTTAGCGCCCCGATGAGGATGCGGCCGCCGTCCAGGGTGGCCATGGCCTGGTGAAAGCCCCGACCCCGCTCGCCCAGCAGGTGATCCGCCGGCACCCGCACATTGTCGAAGGTGACCATCTGGCTGCAGGAGCCGTGGAGCCCCATCTTGGCTTCGGGCTTGCCCAGGGTGACGCCTTCCCGCTCTGGCTCCACCAGGATCATGCTGAAGCTGTGGGTTGGCCGGGAGGGGGTGGCTTCCGTCTCTGTGCGGCAGAGGACGATGATGACCGGGGCATGGCGGGCGTTGGTGATCCAGGCCTTCTGCCCGTTGATCACCCACCACTCATCCTCCAGGCGGGCTGTGGTACGGACGCTCCCGGCCAGGTCCGAGCCACCGGCCGGCTCCGTCAGGGCCAGCGCACCCAGGTAGTTGCCGCTGGTCAGTAGAGGCAGGAAGCGCTCCTTCTGGGCGGAGGTGCCCCACCGTACCAGGGGCCCACAGCAGAGGCTGTTGTGGGCGGCCAGGGAAAGGCCAGTGGAGCCGCAGGCCCGGCCCACCTCTTCCATGGCCAGGGCCGCGCTGACCGTGTCCAGCCCCGCGCCGCCATACTCTTCGGGGACGCCCATGCCCGTCAGCCCCAGGGTCGGCATCTTTCGAATCGCCTCCCAACGCAGCTCGCCCGTGCGATCCACCTCCGCGGCGTAGGGCGCCAGCTCCCGCTGGCAGAAATCCCGCACCGCGGCCTGGTACATCCGCTGTTCGTCGCTGAGATGGAAATCCATGGTATGCCTCCTGGGAGGTCAGGCTTTCGGGGCCGGGCCAGAAGCCGTTTGCGCCTGCCTGGCGGCTGCGCTTTCCAGCTCGGCCAGCAGCCGGCGGAGCTCCGACCGGTACCGGTCCACGTTGCGCAACTTGATCGCCTCGTACCCCCGCACCAGATCGGGCAGCTCGGCCAGGCGTACGGCCAGGTCGTAGGTCTCCGGCTGCAGGTGGGCCAGGGCCTGCTCCACCGCAGTCCGATATTCGCCGATCAGGGCCCGCTCCACCCGGCGGACATGGGTGTAGCCGAAGATGTCCAGCCGGGTTCCCCGCAGCCGTCGCAGCCAGACCAAGAGGCGGAAGATCGGCCGGAACCATCGCCCTACTCCGATTTTGTGCCGCAGGCCCAGGGCGCGCAGCAGCGGGGGATGAAGCTGGTAGCGGATGCGGGCGGGCAGCTTCTGGCCACCGCCAAACTGGCGGGCCAGGGCGGCGTCCACTTCGGGGAGCAGGTGGAGGCGGGCCACCTCGTACTCGTCCTTGTAGGCCATGAGCTTGAACAGATACCGGGCCACCGCTTCACTCAGGCGCGTCTGGTCGCCCATCGTCCGGCGCTCTGCGTCCAGAACCTGGCGGACGAACGCCACATAGTGACGCGCGTAGGCCAGGTCCTGGTAGGCGATCAGCTCCGGTACCCGGATTTCCAGGAGCCGGCGCAGCTCGCCTTCCGCGCCCACCTGGTCGATCAGGGCCTGGGCCTCGGACGAGAGGGGGGGCCGGGCAGCGGGGTAGGCCATTGCGCCGGCAGGATGGAGCGCCGGCACCCGCCCATTTGTGGAATCCGGCTGCCCGGTCATTTCCGCCTGCGCGGCCACCAGACGTCGCCCGGCCCGGAAGGCCTCCAGGTTCTTCTCCACGGCCACGCCATTCAGGCGGATGGCCTGCTCGATGGATGCGGCGCGGAGGGGCAGCAGGCCGGCCTGATAGGCGGCGCCCACCAGGAGCAGGTTGGCCTGCATGTGGCTGCCGAACAGGGCCTCGGCCAGGCCGGTGGCATCCAGATAGAGCTGTTCGCCCGGCCGGGTCCGGGCTTCGATGCGCCGGGACAGCTGCTCTGCCGGCGGGAAGGCGAGATCCGGCGAGCGGACCATGGCCCCGGTGGGTACCTGGCTGGTGGAGACCACGGCAAAGGTGCGCTCCGGCCAGGCACGGCTCAGGTGGGCGTCGGTGCTCCCTGTCAACAGGTCGAAGACCAGGTAGAGGTCGGCACTGCCTTCTCCGACCTTGTGGGCTACCTCCTGGGGCTGCGCCAGGATTTTCAGGCTGGAGACCACCGGCCCGCCCTTCTGGCTGAGGCCGGTCTGGTCCAGGCCATAGACGAAGCAGCCATCCAGCAGTCCGGCCGTGCCCAGGATCTGGTTGGCCGTGACCACGCCGGTGCCGCCGATGCCCATCATGTAGATGTGGCAGGGGAGCGAAACCCGGCGACGGGGTTCAGGCGGCATCGGACCGCTCAGAAGCCTGCCCAGGGTCGGGTCCGGCGACACAACGGACTTGTGGTCCGGATCCAGCTCCACGGTGATGAAGGAGGGACAATCGCCTTCCAGGCAGCTGTAGTCCCGATTGCACGAGGACTGGTGGATCTGGGTCTTGCGCCCGAATTCCGTCTCCACCGGCACCACGCTGAGGCAGTTGGACTTGTGGCCACAGTCGCCGCAGCCTTCGCAGACTGCTTCGTTGATGAAAATGCGCCTGGGCGGATCAGGCGCCTGGCCCCGGTTCCGTTTGCGCCGCAGGTTGGCCGCGCACTCCTGGTCGTAGATGAGGGCCGTGACGCCCGGCGTCTCCCGCAGGATCCGTTGGGCCTCATCCAGCCGCTCCCGGCCCCAGATCTCCACGTTCTGGGCCCAGCGGGCCTGGCGGGGGAAGCGTCCGGGATCGGCGCTGACCACGATGGTACGTCGCACGCCCTCGGCCTCCAGCAGCCGGGTCAGATCCGGGATGGGCAGGCCGCCGTCCACAGCCTGGCCGCCGGTCATGGCCACGGCCGAATTGTAGAGGATCTTGTAGGTGATGTTGGCGTTGGCTGCCACCGCCTGACGGATGGCCAGGGTCCCCGAATGGGCCAGGGTGCCGTCACCCAGGTTCTGGAAGAGGTGGGGCACGCCGCTGAAGGGGGCCGCACCCACCCACTGGACCCCCTCCGCGCCCATGTGGGTGATGCCGGTGACGTTGTCCTGGTCCATCAGCAGGAGCATGGTGTGGCAGCCGATGCCCGCACCCACCAGGGAGCCGGGCGGGGTCTGCAGGGAGCGGTTGTGGGGGCAGCCGGAACAGAAGTACGGCGTTCGCTGGACCGGGAGGGGATCCACGGAGGGGGCCGGGATGTCGGGGACGGGGAGCCGGATGGCCTCCGCTGGCAGGCGTCGGCGCAGTCGTGGGGCCAGCAACGCGGCGATCTTGTCCGCGTCCAGCTCTCCGTGGCCGGGGACCAGCCAGGCACCTGTCTCGTCCCGTTTGCCCACGATGCGGGGACGGTCAGGCCGGTTGTACAGGATCTCCCGGAGGAAGAGCTCCACAAAGGCCCGCTTTTCTTCGATGACCAGGATCTCCTCCAGCCCCCGGGCAAAGCGGAGGACGATGTCCGGTTCCAGGGGATAGAGCATGCCCACCTTCAGCAGGCGGATGCCGTAGCGTTCCAGCCGGGCATCATCCAGGCCGAGGCGTTGCAGGGCTTCCCGCAGGTCGTAGTAGGTTTTGCCCGCCGCGACGATACCCAGCCAGGCGTCGGCGGTGGGTACGGTGATGCGGTTGATGTGGTTGACCGCGGCAAATCGTCTGGCGGCCTCCAGCCGGCCTTCCACCAGCTCCTCTTCCAGGTACAGGCTGTGGGGGGCCAGGAGGGTGGGGTTCTGGGTGGCCTGCCATGGCCGGCCTCGATAGTGGAATCCTGGGTCCACCACGTGAATCCGTTCAGGGGACACTTCCACGGTGGCGAAGGCATCGGCCAGCTCGGTCACCAGTTTGAAGCCCACCCAGCAGCCACTGTAGCGGGACAGCTCGAAACCCAGCCGGCCCAGGTCCAGGATTTCCTGGATAGATCCCGGATAGAGGACCGGCATCTGGGCATCGTAGAGGGCGACCTCCGAATGGGAGGGGAGGGTGGACGATTTGGCGATGGGGTCGTCGCCGGCCACGGCCAGTACGCCGCCGTACCGGCCCACGCCGGTAAAATTGGCATGCTTGAGCGCGTCGCCGCTTCGGTCCACGCCGGGGGCCTTCCCATACCAGAGGCCCAGGACGCCATCGTACTTGGGGTTGGGCAGTCGATTGGCCAGCTGGCTGCCAAAGACCGCGGTGGCGCCCAGGTCCTCGTTGATTGCGGGCAGGAAGACCACGTGATGTTGAGCCAGGAGATGTTGGACCTTCTGGAGGGTCAGGTCCAGGCCGGCCAGGGGAGAACCCCGGTAGCCGGAAATCAGGGTGGCGGTGAGGAGGCCACGTCGCCTATCGGCGCGATGCTGATCCAGAGGGAGCCGAACCAGGGCCTGGATGCCGGTGAGGAGGACGACGCCTTCTTCCAGGAGATATCTGTCATCCAGGGAAAGGGAGATGGGCTCCTGTCTGGTCTTTTCAGGCGGGAGCGTCGCCGGAAGGTCCGGCGGCTCCAGGATACGTTCGGGAGTTGCCAGCATGATGCACCTCTCCACATACACAACAAGAATCCCGACGGGGAACCGTCGGGATTATTGGCAGCCGTGCCGGGTTGGGTCAGGGCCTACTGCGGCATATCGGCTTGCAACAATCCCACGACGGTGTGGGACGGAATCGGTGCTGGGACGGGGCAAGGGGAGCTGTGATGTTGGCGCGTCCGGTACGTTCATTGTAGCCGAAAGGCTTGTCCGCTCGACGTAATGGAGCATACGGAGTTCATAGATGGGGGAAGATCTGCATGTTTTGTTGTAGATTGTTTGTGGTTAGCAAGATATGATACGTGGCTCTGCAAATATCAAAATTCAGGTATGACTCTACTGCAAAAAGGTCAAATTGGACGCTGCCCCACGCAGATAAACGCTGATTAGAACAATTCTCTCCTGCGTTTCTTTGCGGCTTTGCGCCCTCTGCGCCTTTGCGTTGAAAAATGCCTTTTTGCAGGGGAGTCATTTACATTCTTTAAACCTTTAAACGAAGGGAGGCTGTCTGGCCAGGTGTTAGGCCAGACAGCCTCCCGTGTTGTAATTGTTTGGCTCCCCGGGTTGGACTCGAACCAACAACCGTCCGGTTAACAGCCGGATGCTCTGCCGATTGAGCTACCGAGGATTATGGTTGCCCTTGAACATTACGGGCTTAGTATACGATTTCGCCCCTGGATTGTCAAATTTCCAGGGGCGAAAGGTACACTTTCCGTTTGCGTTTTCCCCCGCGGGAAGGAGGGCCATTTCATCCCAGGTAGTCCCGCAGCTTGCGGCTGCGCAGCGGGTGACGCAGCTTGCGCAGGGCCTTGGCTTCGATCTGTCGGACCCGCTCCCGGGTGACGTCGAACTCCTTGCCCACGTCCTCCAGGGTACGGGTGATGCCGTCTTCCAGGCCGAAGCGCATGATCAGGACCTTGCGTTCCCGCTCGCTGAGCCCGTCCAGGATCTCCTGCATGTGCTCCTTCAGGAGTCGCCGGCTGGCAATATCACTGGGGCCGGGCAGGCTGTCGTCCTCGATGAAATCGCCCAGGTAGCTGTTTTCTTCGTTGCCCACCGGCGTGTTGAGGCTCAGGGGCTCCTGGCTGAGCCGCTGGATGCGCCGCACCTTGGCTGCGGCCCGCTCCAGTTGCCGCTCCAGGTCGGGATCCAGGGGTTTGCCTTCCTGCATGGCCTGCCGGATGCGCTCAGCCGCTTCCGGCTCCACAAAGTCCATCTCCAGGGCAATCTCCTCGAAGGTGGGCTCCCGGCCCAGTTCCTGCTGGAGCCGTCGTTTGACCCGCGCCTGCCGGTTGATGGTTTCCACCATGTGCACCGGGATGCGAATCGTACGGGCCTGGTCGGCGATGGCCCGACTGATGGCCTGCCGGATCCACCAGGTGGCGTAGGTGCTGAATTTGAAGCCCAGGGTGTGGTCGAACTTGTCCACAGCCCGCAGGAGCCCCAGGTTCCCCTCCTGGATCAGGTCCAGAAAGCTCAGGCCCCGGCCGATGTAGCGTTTGGCCACGCTCACCACCAGGCGGAGGTTGCTGCGGGCCAGCCGGTCGTGGGCTTCCTTGCCCCGGGCGATGATTTCTTCCAGGCGCGCCCGTTCTTCGGGGTCGGTCACCTCTGCCAGTTTCTGCTGGGCCTCGCGCCCTTCGGCGATGCGCCGAGCCAGCTCCAGCTCCTCCTCGCCGGTGAGCAGTGGGTGACGGCCAATGTCCCGCAGATACATGCGAACGGGATCCAGGCTTTGGCCGAGCTCGGGCACGTCCTCGATCAGTTTTTCGATGGGGACGTACTTCTCTTGCTCGATCTCCTCTTCCAGCTTGGTGTCCCGTTCGATACGAGGAATGGGCGCGCTCTCCTCTTCCTCGTCCTCCTCTTCGGGCACGTCGTCAAAGACGTCTTCTTCCTCTTCGTTTTCGCCGAGATGGATGTATTCGTCCAACTCACTTTCCGCCGAGCTCCGGCTCCGCGGTAGGGGCGCTATGGATTCATCGCGCCCGGCGCTGCTGCGATTGGTTACAGTCCGGCGTCGCCTAACCATCTGTCTCCTTTGCCCGTACGGGCAGTTTAGCGAACTTTCACCCCCTGGCTGGGGTGTCCCTGTGCGTGTAGCACCCGACTGAGGCCGACCCACGTCTGTTCGAGATGGGATCGCTCGCGCAAATTACGGTTGTTGACCGAGTAAAGTTCCCGCACAGCATCCCGGTCACCCATCCGTTGCGCCTCGTCCAGCATGAATTTGATGCGGGTATATTCGGCCTGTAGCCGGCGAAGGCGCATGCGCACCACCACCTTCAGCAGGTCTTGCTGTAGTTCCTCCAGGTTACGGTTGGGCAATTGAGCTCCATATTGGAGCAGTTCCGCCAGGCGCCGGTGAAGGTGCCCGGTGAGGGATTCCTGGAACAGGGCCAAGTCCCAGGGTTCGTCCCCGGCCAGGAACTGCTTGAGCGCCCGAAAGATTTCTCGATTCTCAACGTTTTCCAGATCCTCCACCCGCAGGGGCTCGATTTCCCGTTCTGCCGTGGCACCGGCCAGCCAGATCAGGAGCTCCGGATCCAGGAGCAGGTTGGCCAGCAGGTAGTCTTCCGAGACATCACCGCGCTGGGCCAGCTCCGGACGGGGCGCCTGTTGCGGAGGCGGCCCATCTGGCGGGCCCGCCCGCCCGGGCTGCCATCCCGGCTGTGCCGGACGCCGGGCTTCTCCAGGCTGGGCCGCTTTGCCGCTGGTGGCCAGGATGGCCCGGGCGGCTGCCTGTACCCGGCCGGCGATGGTCATTTCGTCGATCTGGACAAGGCGACTGAGCTGCTGGATGTAGTGCTGCTGCTCGATCTCGTCGTCCAGCTCGGCGATCAGGGGCGTCAACTCGGCCACTGCACTGCCCTTGCCCCGGGCGGTGGTCAAATCGTACTGGCGGGCCACCACCTGGAAATAGAAATCCACCAGCGGTTGGGCCTGTTCGATGAGCGCCTGCCACCGGGCCGGATCGGAGCGGATCACGTCGTCCGGGTCCTGGCCTTCCGGCATGGAGGCGATGGCCAGGTGGGCACTCAGGCGCTCTTCCAGGCGCAGGCGGCCGCCTGCTGTGAAGGTGGGTTTGCGGATCCGGCCCAGGGCCTGTCGGGCCTGGTTGAGCCCCCGGATGGTCGCCTGCTGGCCGGCGCTGTCAGCGTCCAGGGCCAGCACGAAATGGTCGGTATAGCGCTGCAGCTGTTGCAACTGTTCTGCCGTGAGGGCCGTACCCATGCAGGCCACCACGTTGGTGAAGCCATGCTGGTGGGCCGCGATCACGTCCATGTAGCCTTCCACGATGACTGCCATCCCCCGCTCCCGGATGGACCGGTAGGCCTGATCCAGTCCGAAGACAACCCGGGATTTGTGGAAAATGGGCGTCTCACCGGTGTTCAGGTACTTGGGCTGCCGGTCGTCCAGCACACGGCCGCCGAACCCGATCACCCGGCCCTGCCGGTCCCGGATGGGAATCATGACCCGGGCCCGAAAGGCGTCGTAGATACTCTCCCGTTCCTCGTGGCGTTTGACCAGGCCGGCTTCCAGCTGCAGTTCCAGGCTGTATCCGGCCGCCGAGAGGTGATCCCGCAGGCTGTCCCAGCTATCTAGCGCATAGCCCAGCTGGAACTGTTCCGCCGTGGCCCGGTCGATGCCCCGTCGCTCCAGGTAGGAGCGGGCCGGTTGGGCGGCCGGGTGTTCCCACAGGATCTGGGTGAAGTAGGTGGCGGCGGCGGCGTTGACTTCGTAGAGGGTCGTCCGGTGGCGATAGCTTTCGTCCTGACTGCTCTCCAGGGAGACGCCGGTTTCCCGGGCCAACATTTCCAGCGCTTCCCGGAATTCCAGCTGTTCCTGCTTCATCAGGAAGGTGAAGACATCACCCCCGGTGCTGCAGGCGCCGAAACAGTGCCACGTTCCCGTGTGGGGAAAGACCACAAAGCTGGGTGTTCGCTCGTGATGGAACGGACAGAGCCCCTTGTAGGTGCTGCCGGCCTTCTTCAGCGGCGTGTAGCGGGAAATGAGCTCGACAATGTCGACCCGTTGCTTGATCTCGTCGATCGCGCTCATTTCTGCCGCCCCCTTGTTTCAGTTCACCCTGTATCTTTCACATGGCGCCCTGTTCACATCGTGTCACGACAACACCTTTCACCGTTGAGCGGATGCCCGGGAGAGTTGGACGAAGTCGACTGTGGACCAGGCAGGGAAATTATAACGATTGTTGAAAGGGGTGTCAAAGCGCCCGGGAGAGGTCGGCCTTATCCTTCGCCCTGATCTCGCAAGACTCGTTCATAAAGTGCCGTGGATAGACGAAAACCGGCCCTATCTCGCAATGCATCCAAATAGGGCCGGATCTTGGTAATGATACCTCTATGCTTGGCCTCAACCAGTGCACCAACCAGACCGATATAGCGCAAATCAAAATAGCGGGCGCTTTCTCTCCCAAGGCGTTCATCCATTAGGAGCAAGTCAGCACCGATCTCCAATGCTAACGCAATCGCCTCAGACTCGCCCGGGTCCAGATCTTGCCGTAGAGCCTGGACTAAATGACGGTTGGTGATAGCCATCCTTCTGATCCAGATGGCTGTACGGATATCCTCTGCGCCGGGCTGATCACCCCCATCTACGACGACTTCTTGCCATACAGCATCTGGGATAGTTATCTGTCCGTAGAGCTTTTGGAGCAAGTCTAACTCGCCAATACGCGCCAAGTTAATAAGAATCGAGGCGTCGCTTACTACAATCATAGCCGGCCAAGCTCTCTCAGCGTCTGGAGATCTTCGTCATACTCCTCAACATCATAATGGACCGGAATTCCCTGGCTACCGAGGAGTTGCTGAAAAGCCCACACGGACATGCCGGCCATCTCTCGGGCTTTGCCGAAGGAAAGCTTGCCGCGCTGGAATAAAAGGATCGCTAAATCTACTTTCAGCTCCTGAGGGGTCATCCGTGTTGCATGAAGGATCTCACGTGGGATCTCGATAGATACCGTGTTGGACATCGCTCTCCCCTTCTAGGTCCCAAGCTTAAACGTGTCGACCACATCGGGGTAGACCCGTTCACACTCCCGAAATAGTTCCAACAGCGGCATGGCCCTCATCAAGTTGCCCCGAGTCTGGATGCGACCACTGAAAAAGGCCTGGCTGGCCTTCTCCTCTCCCAGCCAGATGCGGTGCATCAGGTCTGCCTCCATCTCGAATTCCAGGTCGGCCCGCCCCGGCCGCGGTCCATAGAACACCTCCAGGGGCGATTGGCGCCCATCCAGCAGGACCTCGGCTGTGGGTTCACGAAATTTCATGCGGATGACCAGGTTGCTGCGGGTGAATGGCTCAATGCGAGCCGGCTCCTCGCTGATCCGCTCGAATACCGCCTGGAGCACGTCGTATAGCTGTTCGTCAGATGCAAAAACCGGCATGAATGTCCCTTCCCATGGCTCACCAGTTCCCTGGTTGGCCGCGGCCGCGTGCCGTAGCCAGCTCAAAGGACAGCGAGCCCCGTTTTTTACCCCTGGTGACAGGGGTGTACAATGTCTGGCGACCCCGGCCGGACCGTCCTGTCGTGTCCGTCCCGGGATGATGTCGGCTGCATTATAGCATGAAACTCCTCAATAAAATATGGCATGCACCTGCATGAACATGAACCACATGAACATGAAAACGAAAAGGAGCAGCACATGCCCGTATTAGATCGTTTCCGCCTGGATGGCCGGACTGCGCTGGTCACAGGAGGTACCAAGGGGCTGGGCAGGGCCATGGCCGCGGCCCTGGCCGAAGCCGGCGCCCGGGTGGCTGTGGTCAGCCGCCATGGGGACCAGGTCGCAGCTGTGGCCGGAGAACTGGCCAGGTCCACGGGACGACAGTGTCAGGGGTATGCCTGCGACGTGACCGACGAGGCACAGGTGACCCAGCTCATCTCCCAGGTGTTGGACGACTTCGGCCATCTGGACATCCTGGTCAACAATGCCGGCATCAACATTCGGGGCCCCATCGACCAGCTTTCCCTGGACCAGTTCCTCCAGGTCCAGGCCACCAACGTCACCGGCCCCTGGCTCATGTGCCGGGCGGTGGCGCCCCACATGAAGGAGCGGCGCTACGGGCGTGTCATCAACATTGGCTCCACCCTCTCCATCATCGCCCTGGCCGACCGCACCCCCTACGCCAGCAGCAAGGGAGCCATCCTCCAGATGACCCGGGTCCTGGCCCTGGAGTGGGCGCCCTACAACATCACGGTGAACGCCATGTTGCCCGGCCCCTTCGCCACGGAGATGAACCTGCCCCTGATGAACGATCCCGAGGCCTACCAGAGTTTCATCGCCAAGATCCCCCTGGGCCGCTGGGGAGAACTGGAGGAGATCCAGGGGCTGGTGGTCTTCCTGGCCAGCGACGCCTCCAGTTTTATCACCGGGGCCGCCATCACCATTGACGGCGGTTGGACCGTTCATTAGTCGTCAGATAGTGCGTGGTACGTCGACCGGTACACGCACCACGCGATAGGTCCGGTCTCCTGGCCGGACAATCGGGCGGCAGGGTGCCGTGCGGCTCTGTCACGCAGGGATGTGTGACCTACGGATGACGGGCCATGCTGTAGGTCCGGTCTCCTGGCCGGACAATCGGGCAGCAGGGCACCGTGCATTAGTCGGACGACAGGCGAAAGCCCGGCGGCCCCCGTTCTGCCTCCCAGCCCTGGTCCACCAACTCCTGCAGGGCCGCCTCCAGCGCCGAGCCCGGCCGGGTCCAGAGGTCGCCCCAGGTGACCCAGATGTCCAGTTGCAGCCAGCCCCATTCGTGGGCCAGGGCATAGAAGATGGGCGGAAAGAGAAGCCGCCCGGGCTGGGGGCCGGCTACCCACACCTCTTCCCCGTCTACCCAGACCGGGACCTGCTGATACGTCGATCCATCCCGTACCGGGATAAATTCCCCGTCGGGTGGCACCTGGTCGGTGGGCAGGCGGGCCGCGGCATAGTCAACCCGAAGACGTTCCAGGGCAGGGTGACAGTCGGCGGTCTGCCGGCCAGCCTCCTGGAGCCAGGCGACCAGCCCGGCAGGGGTCAACCTGGGTACCCGGGTGATCTGGGGCTCGCTGCCAGCCCAGCTTTCGATGGGGATGGGGGCCGGTTCCTGACGGATGTGACGCCGGGGCGTGGGCGGCTCTCCCTCCGGCCAGAGTTCCCCCGTCTCCGGCCGGGCACAGGCCAGCCACAGGTCAACGGCCAGGGGCCGCACCACCGGCCAGAGGGTGACCGCCACCCGACCGGCTGTTTCCAGGCTGTCCGGCCCGGCTGGCCGGCGCAGGGTCAGCCGTTCGCCGCTGTCGGCAAGCAAGTAGGTCATGGGCGACTCTCCGCAGGGATCACGTAGTCGATATACCACGCCGGACGTCCCGGCGCGCTGTTGCGCAGCCGCCAGATCAGCCGGCCATTCTGGTCGATGATGTGGATCACCGACAGTTGCCGAACCCGGGGGTCGAAACCGGGGGTGTTGAGTCCGTTGCGCCCATAGACCAGATCCTGCATCAAGGAGCCGGTCTGGCGTACCCGGTTGGGCTCGCGCTGGTCGTAGACCCGGTAATAGCCGTCTATATCATATTCGATGTTGCGCATCCGTCCAGCCGGCGGCCACTCGATCTGTACCGTGGACTCCAGCGCCTCAGCCGGCCGGGGGGCGCGGCCCGCGGCCACCTCGGCCGCGATCTTCTGTGCGCCGTGGATGATGCCCGTGTGCAGGTCGGTGACGCCCGCCACCGGGCCGGCGTACTGCACCTCCACCCGCCGCTCCACCGTGGTCTCGCCTCCGGGCCCGCGTCGCTCGATGCTGATGTCGAAGGAGCGCCGGGCCTCTCCGGTGAGGGGATCCACCACCGTGCCATCCTGGCCGATGCGGATGACCACATCCGGGTCATTGCCGTACTGTTCGGCCAGACGGCGGGCTTCGTACAGCTCGCCCAACAGCCGGTTGACGTCCCGGGCAGCCTCCCGGGTGGCGTTGATCTCGGCCGGCTCCTGGGCCCGGCTGTGGGTGGTGGCCACCCGTTCCGCCGGACCGCTGGCCCGCTGCAGCCAATCCTCGAAGCCGGCGATGCGCCCCTCCTGGTTCTGGAGGCGGGCCACGTCATTCAGCACCTCGGCATGGTGCACCCGGCTCTGGCTCAGCTGGGGATCGCCCGGATCGATGTGGGCCAGGGTGGCCTGAAGGTTGTTGAGGGTGTCCACGTGGCCGGGGAAGTTGACCCGGCTGGGCTCCACCGTGGTGCGGTAAACCCGCTGCGCGTTCTGGAGCTGTTCCTGGAGGCGCAGCCCCCGCTCGAAGAGGGACCAGAGCACCCCCTGGTCCCGGTTCTGGGGCGCACGGCGCATCTGGCGCTCCAGGCTGCGGACGATGTTGTCGTGCTCGATGCGCAGGGACTCGTTGACCGAGAGCTCCCGGCCGAAAAGCTGTTCCAGGAAGGTGCAGGGCGAGCTACAGAGCACCAGCCGGCCCTGTTCGGTCAACTTCATGGTGGCCAGGCCGTCGCGGGTGGTGGCCTGCAGGACGGGGGGCGCCTCCGGGTTGCCCACATGGGGCGCCGGCGTGGAGACGTCCGGCGCGGGGCGGCTCCCCGGTGTCCCTTCCTCCACGGGAACCCGGGGTGTCTCGGGCAGGGGAACCCGTTCTTCGCCGGGCAGGGGCCCCTCGCCCGGGCGCCGGCCCGTCGTCTCCGGCAGGCTGCTGCGGCCGTGGGCTTCCATGTGTTGCTGGCGGGCTCGCTGGGCCAGCGCGCCGCCGGCCATGATGCCCACGTTGAGCATGGCCTGGCCCAGGATCTCCATGATGCGGGCCGAGCGTTCGCCCGGCGGCAGCCCTTCCAGCTCCATGATCTGGGCCACCACACCCACCGGGATCAGGAGCATGCCCAGGCCGTCGGCTCCCAGACCCATGATCATGAAGGCCCGGCCCAGGGTGACCATGCGCAGGGGCGTGGCCGCATGGCCCAGGCCGGCCAGCCCACCCACGATGTTCACCACATCCATGACCGTGGCCATGTCGAAGCGGAGGGTGTCGTCGATGGCCCGGTTGATCAGCCGGTAGGCCGAGGGGATGGCCCCGATGGCCCCCACCGGCAGCAGCAGGGCCAGGGTGGCGCCACCGGTGAAGGGCGCGGCCACCACCAGGGCCACCGACAGGGCCAGGGTGATATTTTCCAGCGCCTCCATGAAGAGGTTGCCCAGGCTGGCTGTGATGCGCCGGCTGTGGGTCTGACCGTCGATCTGGACGGCCACGTAGCCCCGGCCATAGCCGCCGTGACCCCGCAGGATCCCCTCCACCGCCGCCATGATGGCCTCGGCCCGGTTGGCACCCACACCGGTATCCTGAGAGCTGTTGGGCGTGGTCAGGTCAGAAACCCAGTAGGTGACCCGGCCGTTTTGCTCGCCCTGGTAGAGGGCTTCCAGGGTCAGGCGGATGGACTGCCCTTCGTCGCTGATGAAGCTGGCGATCAAGGGCTCGGCCCCGGTGAGGTTTCGCCCTTCGCCCCGGGCGGCCCGCACCGCGATGATCTGGTCCAGCCGCTCGAGCTGCTGTTCGGCCTGGCGGTGCTCCGGGCTGCCAGGTCGCAGGGAGTTGCGATACTCCACCAGCCGCTCCCGCTGGACCTCCAGCGCGCCGCCCACCGAGCTGAGGGATCGCTCCAGGGTGTCCAGCTCGGCCCGCATCTTGTCTTCGTCGGCATAAGAGACCGGCTCCATCAACAGCCTGCGCAGCTCCTGCATGCGCTGGAAGTCCCGGTCCGCCACGGCCGCATCCTGGCGCACCCGGTCTTCCACCAGCTCCACCGGATCCCGCACGATGACCGGGTGGTAGGCGACGCTGGGCGGTCGCACCAGTTCGGCCCCATCCCGGGTGTAGGGGATGGCCTTGTTGCGCACCACGTAGACGCCGGGGCCGGGAAAGGCGATGCTCCGTTCGCTGCTGGGCATGGTCAGGAGCTCGATGCCCAGACGGATGCCCGTGCCGATGAAGCGCAGGATGGCGTTGGCCGCCACCAGGCTGGTGGCGCCGACACCGAAGGGCCCCAGCTCGCTGAAAACGGTCTCCACGTCCTCTGCGGCGTAGCGCCCGGCCCGGCGGAAGCGCCGCGCCGCCACGTCCCAGCGGGAAGGCTCCTGGGGATTGAGCTCGTCGAAGTCCACGGGCTGGCCCAGGCGCTCATCGGGGACCCGCACGTAGTTCCACTCGTAGTAGTAGGTCTGGAAGGCGGAGAAGACGTCGGGAAACTGGATGCTCATGATGAAGCGGTAGTCGGCCTCGGCCGAAGCCTCAAACTGGGGCGCGCCGGGTGGGCCGGAGAGGGGCGGCGACACGCTGAGCACGGCGGGGAAGGGCGGCGCGTTGGCCGTGCCCGGCCGGTCGGAGATCTGCTGGTCGCCTTCACCGGGACCCAGGGTACTGCGGGCCATGAAGCGGGTGAAGCGATCCAACAGCTGCTGGCGCGCGCTGCCGTCGTTGTACGCCTGGGCGACCAGCGCCTCCTGGCTGTGGGTGAAGGAGAGGAAGGCCGAGGCCAGGTTGGGGTTGGGCGGCCGGTCGGGCGGGGCCTTCACCGGCGTCGGTTCCGTTCCCTCCGGCAGGTCGGCGGGGCGGGGCGTGGGCCAGAGGAGCTGGTAGCCGGGATGGCCGATGAGGGCATCGTCATCCCGGATCGCCTCCAGCACGCCGCTGCTCTCGCTGAAGGTGTCCAGCATCTCCTGCAGGGTTCGGATGGCCGGAGCGCGATTGGCCGGTGTGGGGTCCGCGTGGAGGGTGGTGACCGCGTCGATGTAGCGGCGGAGCAGCTCGATGTGGCTGGCCATTTGCTGGCGGAAGAGGGCTTCATCGAACCAACGGGGCAGCCCTCCCTGAAGTTCGCCGGTCACATCGGGATTGGTGAGGTCGGCCCAGGCGGCCTGGGTGAACGCGCCATAGCGCAGCAGATCCCGCTGGCTGTCGGAGAGGTGGACCTGGAGCTTTTTGGTCTTCTCCAGCCAGGTGAGCATCAGCAGGGATTCCCGCAGGGGGATGCCGAAGCTCTCGATGGGCTCGCCGCCGGTGGCTTCCCCGGCCAGCCCCCCCAGGCCGCCCCAGCCCGAGGCCGTGGCCTTCTGGTAGAGTTCATCGGCCACGGCTTCCGTGTACTGGCCGCCCACCAGGCGGTAGAGGGCGATCTCCAGGCCCTGGCGGGCCTTGGTACCGGCCCGGAAGACCGAGCCGGCTGCCGGCAGGAAGATGATGCCCGTCATGCTGACGGAGATGCCGGCCCGCACGGGCGCTGCCGCAGTGGTCGTAGTGGTGGGCTGAGCCGGCGCGTCCGTGGCGCTCTCTGTCCCGCCGTTGTCCCGCTGGATGCGACGGCGTTGCCCCCCCTGCTGGACCACGTGGGTGAGCTCGTGGGCGAGGAGGTGCTGTCCGGCCGTTGTTTCCGGTGCGTACTGACCGGCGGCAAAGACGATGTCGCGGCCTGCGGTGAAGGCCCGGGCCTGCACCGCCCGCGCCCGCGCATCGGCCTGGCTGTCGCTGTGGATGCGGACGGGGGAGAAGTCCTGGCCGAAGCGTTGTTCGAAGAAGCGGCGGGTGGCTGTGGGCAAGGGGTGGCCGCCGCCCTGGGGCAACACCGTGGTCGGCGCTCGCCCTTCGGGAGCCTCCTGGGTACGGTTCCGGGCCTGGCGCTGGAGGGACAGGCGCCGGGCCTGGCAGGCGGGGCATTCGGCGTCGGGTCCGCTGCCTGGGGGCAGGATACCGCCACAGGCGCAGCGGCGGACGGTGGGTGTGCTTCCTGCCGCCGGCTGCCGCATGACCAGGTTCGCCACGGCTTCCGCCTCCTGCTCGTAGACATCCCCTGGCTCGTTGACCGCCAGCGCGGGCTGGAGCAGGGTGTCGTCGTCCCCCGAGCAGGTGGCGCACTGCCGTTGCACCAGGAAGGCAGGCACGCCCGCCGGCGCGCCGACCTCCGGAGGGAGCATGGCCTGAGGTTCGGCTGTCGGCGCAGGCGCGGCGTGGGCCTGTTGCTTTTCCTGGTGTTGGGTTGTGGCCTTGCTTTCCATGGCGCGCTTCCCTCACATCACTTCATCATGGCCCGTCCCGCTGGGCCGGCTCAGCGCCCTTTCCGGCTTTCATCTCTTGCTGCTATCAGCGCAGGGTCAGGGTGCCGCTGACCAATCTGGCGCGGTATTCGCCTACAATGGCCTCAAATTGGGGCAGCAACTGACTGTCCGACACCTGGCCGTAGCGCCACTGCTGGTAGAGCTGATCCAGGCGCGATTCGATCATGCTGCTGTATCGGGGATGGGAACCGGCGTGGACTGCCCGGGTGCCGGCGCCAGGCGTCCCTGGTCGGGTTGGCAGGTGGATGCCATTGGTCGCCCCGTTGATATCCCAGCCGTAGTTGCGGCGCAGCTCGTCGATGAGGGGGTGGTTGCGCAGTTCCAGGGGGACGATGTGGTGGGCCTGGGCGCCATCGAAGGGCGCAGTGCCCAGGTTGCCGCGCAAGGCAGCGCGCGCGGCGTCTGCCTCGGTATCCCGAATGCCGGCGGTACTCCGACCCACTTCCCGAACCAAGCCGGCTTCGGGGCCTTCGCCCAGGAGGAAACAGAGGGGACCACTGGAGAAGCGGCACCAGCGGCCGTCCGGCGTGCGGCGCCAGGTGTGGCCGTTGGGCAGGGCGATCTCCTCCACGTAGTCGTTGCCGCTGAGCAGCCGGCGTTCGCCCGACCGCTGGGCGATCTCCAGCTCCCGCTGCACTTCAGTGGGCGAGAGTTCGGAGGTGGCCCGGCGGGTCGTCTCCAGGAAGCCCTGATCGCTGCGAGCGCGCTGGGCATTGGCCGCCAGCCGGTCGCCCAGGCCCTCTTGAATGGCATTCCCCTCACGGCGCAGATTGGTCACGGCGGCTTCGCCCGCTGCGGCCGCGCCCCGGGTTTCGCCCGCAGCGCTGGCCGCAGCCCGAGCCAGGGGGGCCAGGCGGCGGAAGGCCTGAACCGCCGCGCCCAGGTCCAACACCGCGCCGGCGATATCTACGGCCAGCCAGAAGAGGCTGGGCTCGTTGGCCGACAGGCTTCTGGCCCGGTCGAAGGCGCTGCCGACGAAAGCCTGGCGCATCCGATACTCCTGGACATGGAGCGCAGCGGTAGTGACCCCCACGGCGGCCGCGCCGACGGCCCCGACCACGGCGACCGTACCGGTCCCACCGGTGAGGAGGCCAAAGCCAATGGCCAGCGCGGCCAGGAAAATGTCTCGGATCATGCGGCGGTGCTCGATGGCGCGCAGCTTGTCCTCGATGATGGCGTGGTAAACGGTGCCCGGGCGAATGCCCAGGGATTGGCGCGCCCGCTCCAGGGCTCCTTCGGCTTCCCAGATGGCCTCGGGATCCTCGGTGAGGAGGGTGCGGGCCCGGGCAATGTCGGAGAGCCGGTCGCCGGCGGTGTTCTGCACCAGGCTTTGAAGGGCTTGAGGGCTGGCCTGGGTCAGATCGTCCAGGTTGATGGAAGGATCCAGGAGGACTGGGTATCGCTGCCCCAGTTGTTGGAGCTGGGCACGAGCCTGCTGCTCCTCGGCCGCTGCCTCGGCCGCCAGGGCGATGGCGCGGTCGGCCCGGCGCAGATCGCCCGCGCCCGCGGCCATACCCGGCCCCATCTGGGCCATCATGGAGTCCCGGCGCAGCGTGCGCGCCCTCCCTGCATGGATACGGACCGGCGCAAGCTCGCTGTGGAGTCGGGTGACGTCGGGATTACGCTCCACAGCACCGCCGTAGCGGGTCTGTTCGGCCTGTACCAGCTGTTCGTTTTCCGCCAGCATGGCGAAGGCGGTCTGCAGGGCATAGCGCTGGAAGAACGACTCGAAGCTGGTGACGGCACGGGTGAAGTCGTCGAGATTGGCGAAACCCTGCTCCGACAACAGACGCTGCATCTCCCCTTCCCGGGCCCGGAGCTGATCCTCCAGGTAGGAGATGGACTCGGCCGCCATGGCCGGATCCCGGGCAGACGAGCGGAGGGTGCGGGCCATGCTGAGATTGCGGGCCGCCGTGCGGTAGGCATCCACCGCGTTGTAGAGGCTATGGCTTCCCTGTAGACGGCCAATGGTCTCCAGATCGCCGGGGGTGATGGTCGGCTCGTTACGCACCCGCTCAGCCTGGGCCCCCAGGATGGGCCGGATGCGCTCCTTGGCTGCGATTCGGGCTTCGATCTGGCGAATCTGCCCCTGAAGATTGGCATACATGTCCGGGTTCCACGGCACGCCGCCGGGAATGTCGCCGGGATTCCGGTTGTATTCCTCCTCAAACCGCCGCTGACGGGACTCCTCTGCCTGGAGCCGCTGGATCTCCCGCCGGTCGGCCTCGATGCTTTCTGTAAAGCGGCGCTGGAAGTTGGCCAGCTCGGCCGCTCCCTGATCCTGAAAAATGGGCCAGAGGACGCTGCGGATCTGGCTGGGGCTACCGGATAACGTGCGTCCCTCGAATTCCACGGTTGTGCCGGGGCTGCTCGAGGCGACAGGTTCCGGCGCCACCACACTGGCCGGCGCGTCGGGGCTGGTCATGCCTGCAGGAGGGGCCCGCTGGATTTGGGGCGTGTTGCGGCTGACACCCTGCTGGACCACGTGGGTGAGCTCGTGGGCGAGGAGGTGCTGTCCGGCCGTTGTTTCCGGTGCGTACTGACCGGCGGCAAAGACGATGTCGCGGCCTGCGGTGAAGGCCCGGGCCTGCACCGCCCGCGCCCGCGCATCGGCCTGGCTGTCGCTGTGGATGCGGACGGGGGAGAAGTCCTGGCCGAAGCGTTGTTCGAA
Organism: Litorilinea aerophila; assembly: GCF_006569185.2. NCBI lineage: Bacteria > Bacillati > Chloroflexota > Caldilineae > Caldilineales > Caldilineaceae > Litorilinea > Litorilinea aerophila. The sequence goes on from NZ_VIGC02000013.1 coordinate 154,358, forward strand.
GAAGCGGCGGGTGGCTGTGGGCAAGGGGTGGCCGCCGCCCTGGGGCAGCACCGAGGCTGGGGCGCGTCCCGGTCCGGAGGGTTGGGCCTGGCGCTGGAGGGACAGGCGCCGGGCCCGGCAGGCGGGGCATTCGGCGTCGGGTCCGCTGCTTGGGGGCGGGTGCCCCCTGGGCGCGCCGCCGCAGGCGCAGCGGCGGACGGTGGGCGTACTCCCTGCCGCCGGCTGCCGCATGACCAGGTTCGCCACGGCCTCCGCCTCCTGCTCGTAGACATCCCCTGGCTCGTTGACCGCCAGCGCGGGCTGGAGCAGGGTGTCGTCGTCCCCCGAGCAGGTGGCGCACTGCCGTTGCACCAGGAACAGGGGCGTGCCGACCGCCGTACCCACGATGGCGTCCTTGGCTGCCTGGGGCGCGGGATCCGCCTGGGGGGCCGGAGTGGGGCGCTTTTCTGGCTTTTTTTCAACCGCGAAGGTGGCTTCCAAGGATCTGTCAGCACTTTCTGGGGATTTCCCCTCACCTGCCCAACAGCTCGTCGGCGATGGTCTCCGGATGGGCGACAAAAGTCAGCAGCTTCTGACTGTGGAGAAAACGGACCAGCGCCAGGGGTGTCATGGCGCTTACTTCCTCCAGGGTGAGCTGCTGTCCGCTTCCCCAGGCTGCCATGTCCGCGTTGATGCCGTCTACCACCCGTTGGAGCAGGGCCCGATCCAGGGGGTAGTCTTCGATGGCCAGATCCTGCTTGGCCAACAGGGTGTCCAGGTCATCGCCTTCGATCTCCTGCCAGATGGCCCGGCCGAATTCCTGGAGGTCCCTGGCCAGTCCCGGCGTCACCGTGCTCAACTGCCAGTTGGCGGGATCCAGGGTGGCCCGGGCCACCAGCAGGGGCTGCAGGAAGATCTGCTCCAGGATGCCCCGGCCCAACCCGCCCATGATCCGGCCAAACTCCATGGTGATTTCGATGCCCTTCACCATTCCTTCGATGAGCGCCAGCACCGCCTGCCCCAATTTTTCCGCAAAGGCCAGGAGCATGCAGCCGCCCAGGAAGGCCAGCTCCACGATGAGCAGCGCCTTGCGTAGCACCGCCTCCACCGCTTTGATGCCGGCCTCGGTGGCGCCGTAGGCCATGAGCCGCTTCATGATCTGAGCCTGTAACCGCCGGGCTGCTTCGCTGCGCACAGGGATGATCCCGATCTTACCCTGCACCGCGAAGGTCAACACCAGCTTGAGAATTTTGAAGGGCGAATAGGCATAGAAGGCCCGGCGGTAGGAACGGAACTTCTCCTGGGCTGCCGCCTCGTCGTAAGTCTCGCGGTACTCCTCCCAGACGGCCTGGAGCAGCTCTTCGGTGACGGTCTTCCACAAAGAGGGCGGGATGCCCAGGTAGCAGAGCACCACCGAGAGGATGAAGCCGGGATCCTGGCCCCCGGTGTCCGGCTCTTCTGGCGTGTCCAGGTCCGCCATCCGCTGTGCCATCTGGAGGCCCCGCTCCAGGTGGGTGCGGTTTTCCAGCATGTACTCCAGTTGGGTGAGATCCTCCCGGACGAGGAAGTCGCCCACGTCGTCCACCCGCTTCTCGGTGGCCGCAAATTCCCGGGCCAGCACCTCCCGGGCCTTGACGTCGGCCGGGTCATCCCGGCCTTCCAGCCGCTCCAGCTCCCACCGGGCCTGCTCGATGAGGTCGCCCCAGTAGAGCTGGGCGTCCTCGTTGAACTTCTTGATCTGGGCCCGGTATCCCTGCGCCCGGGTGAGGAGCTGGGCCAGCTCTGCGTCGCTGCGCTCGCCCGGCCCGCCCAGTTCGCCCAGTTCCCGCCCCAGTTGTTCGCCCCACGTCTGACGCGTGACCGTGGGCGCCTGCTGGTTGGCCATGGCCAGCCCCGCCACCAGGGACCAAAATTCCTGGTAGACCGTGTCGTACAGGGGGGATTCCGCCGCGGATTCCGGTGGGACATCCGTCGATGCCTGGCCCACGTCGGTACCAGTCGCTGGGGCCTGTCCTGGCGCGCGCTGCAAAAAGAGGGGCGTCCCCGCGCGGGCAGGTACGTCCCGCTCTGCGGGTCGGGTCTCCTTGTTGGATTGGGGTGGCCAGCCCTTTTTCTCGGGCGCCACCGGCAGCAGTCCATCGGCCATGGCAGGTTCCGCTATGGTTTCAATACTACCGGCATCTGTTTGTTCAGTTTACGATATTCGGCCTTCAACCCTTCCAGGATATCCCGGTATTCGATGGGCCGTGACGTCTGTTGGGCCAGCACCGCCGCGGCCAGCACCACGTTGCGGATGTGGCCGCCGGTGAGATCCGCAGCCGCGGCCAGCCGGTTGAGATCCTGGGGAGGCAGGCGATGGTGCTCTCCCAGATGGGCCAGCCAGAGGGCGCGCCGCTCCTGGGGGCCGGGCACGGCGAACTCGATGATGGCATCCAGGCGGCGGGTGAAGGCCGGATCAAAGCGGGTGCGGCTGTTGCTGGTCAGGATCGCAATGCCGTCATAGGCCTCCATGCGCTGGAGCAGGTAGTTGGTCTGGGCATTGGCGAAGCGGTCGTTGGCCTGCTGGACGTCGGTGCGCTTGCCGAAGAGCGAGTCGGCTTCGTCGAAAAGCAGGATGACCTCCGCCTGTTCGGCCCGGGCCAGGAGCTGGGCCAGGTTTTTTTCCGTCTCGCCGATGTACTTGCTGGTCACCGCGGCCAGGTCCACCCGGTAGAGGGGCAGGCCCAGCCGGGTGGCCAGCCAGCCGGCGGCCAGGGTCTTGCCCGTGCCCGAAGGGCCGACAAAGAGGGCGCACACCCCCGGCCGATAGCGGGCCACAGCCGACAGGCCCAGGCCCTCCACCAGCCCATCCCGCGCCCGGCAACGGAGGAGCAACCGTTCCAGTTCCTGCTGCAGGGTGGGAGGCGTGACCAGGGCCTCGTCGGGGATGCTGTCGGGCAGCAACTGGGCCAGGGCATCCAGCCCGCCCCCTTCGCCGCTGCGGGCCGCATGGAGCACATCACATCGCTCGGGCTGCTCTGCCCCCCGGCGGATGGCCTGCAGCCGGGCCAGGTGACCCAGCTCGGCGATGCGCGCGCTGCCGTGCCGGTAGTGCCGGGCCAGCTCATCCACCAGCGCCTCGTCCGGGTTGTCCAGGGCCATCTGCCAGAGTTGCCGGCGCTCGGCCGGCGGCGGGACGGACAAGGACCAGCGCAGGGTGGGCATGGTTTCACCATCCACCGTTCCGTCTGGGCCGCAAAGGGCCAGGACGGGGCCCGGGTAGAAGGGGAGCGGCGGGAGGGTATACCGCTGGCCCGGCGCCAACTCTAGCAAAAAGACGGGCAGCAGCTCCCGGAGGATCAGCCAGGGGCTCAGCCCCACCGGCCGCTCCTCGGAGAGAAAGACCGGACGCCGGCCCAGCTCCTCCCCGATCCAGGCGGCGGCGGCTTTGCCTTCGGCCAGGGCATTGGTGCGGATGACCAGAAGTTGCCGGCCCGCGGCCAGCCCCCGGGCATGCTGGGCGGCCTCCCGCCGGAGGGAGGGGGGCAGCGGCGGGAGCCCCTCGAGCGCCACGCCGATGGTCGCGCCGGGGTACAGGCCATCGTGGCCGTGGATGGCCAGACACAGGTGGGGCGGCACCCGCAGGCTGCGCTCTGTCCAGGGGGCGCTGGCGTTCAGCACTTCCAGCAGGCCGCTCTGCACGGCCGCGCCGGTCATCAGCAGGTGGATGGGATGGGTGGTCGCATCTAGCAGGGAAGAGAAGGCGGTGGCCAACAGGCCCAGGGTAGGCCGGGAACCGCCCAGGGGCGTCTGCAGGTGGGCCAGCGTCCGGCCCACCATGGCCTCGTCTTCCACCGCCGCCGTCAAGGCCACGGTCAACAGCTCAAAGACGGTGAGCTGGAGGGTCTGGGCCAGGTGGAGCAGGTGCAGGTCGGCGGATGCTGGCCGGCGCAGGGCGGTAGCCAGCCGCTCCACCCAGTCCCCATGCCCACCGGGCGCGGCCTGCACCACGGCTAGCTGATCCAGCAGGAACTGATGCTCCGGCAGATCGGGGCGGTCGGCCAGGGTTTCGTACAGGCGGTCGGCCAGGGCCGCCAGGGCGAAATGGCGCAGCAAAGGAGTGCCCTGGCTGGGCGGTTGATCCGGCAACGGGCCGGCACTACTCTGGCGCTGAGCCTGCTCGGTGGGGGCAATGGTCATGGGCGTCCTCTTCCTCCAGTTGTGCCCTCCGGGGGACCGGATGGATTTCCGTCGCCGGCGAGGCGGAGAAAGCCCCCAGGCAGGGCATCGTCGTCCACAGGGTCGTCTACGTAGTGGAACGTGACCACCCGCTGGAACCACGGTACCCAGCCCGGGTCCAGATCCAGGCCGGCCTTGCGGATGGCCAGATCCGTGTCTCGGATGGGGAAATAGATGTCCACGTGGGTGGGAGTGGCCGCAATGTAGCCCGGCCGTTTCACCGTCTCCGCCAGCCCCAGCCGGGCGTAGCCCCAGAGCCAGCGGCGGATGGCCAGCGTCCACGCCTGGCAGGCCAAGTCCAGCCGGGAGGCGGAAGCCCCGAGTCCGCGGCTGACCCGGTCCGGGTTTTCGGGCACCGGGCCGAAGCGGGCTGGCACTTCTGGCGGTGGGTCCCCGTGCCAGGTGGCCAGGGACAGGCGGCCAGAGCCGTCCCGCAGGAGTCGGACTTCGCCTGTCGGTCCCAGACGTCGCAGCTGGAGCCCCTCGCCCCGGCAGACTGTTGCCCGCCAGGCCGCCGGCGCCACGAAGTGCAGGTCCCCGAGGTCGGCCAGTTGGGCGGGCGCTGGCAGGGGAGGCGCCAGGGCGAGCAGCAGGGGATCCTGGCCATCCAGGTCCAGGCGTCGGTCCAGGTGGTGCCACAGGTGGGCCGGGAAGTGGCCGGCCAGCCACGCCGGATGCTCCGCCAGCCAGGGGCCGAAGGCCAGGCGGTTCAGGACGTTGAGCAGGAAAAGCCGTCCCGCATACCGGCTTGCCTGCCGGCCATCCTCCTCTCCGGGGACAGGTGGAGGATCCAGCTCCGACCCGGCTGGTGGTCGCGCCCTCGGGGCTTCCGCCTCCTGGCCCTGGCGCGCGGACGGCTGTCCTCGAGGGGCGTGGGCGGGCGCCGATGCGGGGGGGAGACTCGGCTGGCGGCCCTCCCTGTGGAGCCGGTCGGAAGCCTGACTGGCCTCCGCCGCCTCCGAGTCAACTGGCTCCAGACCGTCCTGGGCACGGCGGAGGGATTCCGGCCGGCCGGCCGCCGGCGGGAGAGCCTGGTCTGGGGTCCCGGCCTGGGCTGCAGCCTGGCCGGTTTCGCCTGCCCGGGCCTGAAGCCATTGGCCCACCTGGGCCATGAGGCCGCCAGGATCCAGCAGCCAGGTTCCGGCCCAGGTGCTGGCCAGCGTCCACAGCCCGGCGGCCAGCCAGCGGGTACGGGCGTCCTCCAGGCCCCATTGCCTGGCCCAGCGGATCAGCGCGTCCTGGCCGGGCAGGCTGGCAGGTGGGGCCGGCCAGGACAGGGCATGACCGGGGTCGCGCCCAGGGGGCAACCGGCGGGGGGCACAGTCCCAGCCAAAGCGCCGCAGCCAGGCGTCTCCGTCCAGTGGAGTCAGGCAGGCCAGCAGGGGATCCAGGCAGTTCGCCTCCAGCAGGGCCCGGACCAGGTGCAGGGCGCCGACCGGCCCCACCCGGGTGCCGGTGGCCCCCGCCAGCAGGAGGCTCAACCCCGCGGCCGTGGCCATGCGGGGATCCCAGGGGCGGATGGCCCGGGGCCAGTACCAGGCGCTGGCCGTGCCGCCCTGGGCCAGGTGCCGGGCCAGCAGGATGTACGGCTCCAGCTCGTCCCGGAAGTAGACGGCAGGGCGGCGCTCTCCGTCGGGCCGGCTCCCATGGACGGCCTGGACGGTCACCTGGCGGAGCCGGGCCTCTACCCGCAGGGCCAGGGCGGCGGAGCTTTCTCCGGGGTGGATGGCGCCCACGTCCAGGTGTCGCACCACCCACAGGCGGGCATCGTCACCGGGCAGGGTAGCCGTATGGAGCGCGTCTGCCAGCAAGATGGCGCCCCGCCGGATCAGGGGCTCGCGGGGGGCTCTCAGACGCAGGGTGCGCACCCGGCGCGGCGGAGATGGATCCATGGCGATTCCCATTTGACTGCTCAAAACCCAACCCGGGCGGTCAGGGCATTGCCCTGGAGCGCCTCCAGCCCGCCGAAGTGAACGGACGCCCCCTGGTCGATCTGGATGTTGGCGTGCAGGGTCTTGATCACCCGGGTGACGGCCTGGCCGCCCAACAGGTCGTCCACCACTGCTTCCGCCACCACCTGGTTGTTGGCGTAGATGAGGGCCGGCGTGCCGATGGCCACCTTGCCCGGCTGGACGGCCACCTTGACCCGGGTGCCCACCTGGGCCCGGGTGGGCTGCTGGACGCGGCCGGCCACGATCTGGTGGACGGGGGCATGGCTGGCCAGGAGGATGCAGACCCGCACCAGGTCGTCCATCAGGCCGAGGGCGTCCGGCTGGCGGCGGTCGATGTTGTCGTAAAGCCAGTCCACCAGCGCCTGCATCTCCCGACGGGCCAGCCGGTCGACTTCGCCCCACCGGGGCAGGATGGAGAGATCCTCCAGCCGGACGGGGGCATCGAACTGGCTGAGTCGTTCTGCCCAGTTGAGCCGGATGGCCGCAGACACGTCGCCGAAATGGCCGTACAGACAGGTGGCGGTCTGGGCGATCTCGTCCAGGTGGGCTGTGGCCTCCTGGGCCACGTCCGCGTGTCCGTGGTCCGCGTCGCTGAGATCCCCCAGCGAGAGAACGAGCCGGGCCTGTTCCACGGTCTGCTGCCAGCTCAGATCGGCCAGGGCACTGACGGTAAACTGGGCCTTGGTGACCATCATCTGGCTGACCTTCTGTTGTTGGGCCCCCAGGATCTTCTCCAGGCTGCCCGCCAGCAGGCCACCGGCCGTCGGGTCGTAGCCTGGAGCTTCCTGGACGATCAGTGCCTCCTGCTGTGCCCGCAGGCTGGCCCGTTGCACCGTCCGCCAGAGGGTCTCCGGCCGCCCCAGGCGCTCCAGCAGGCTGGGGGCCCGCCGGTACCACAGGAGCGGCGTCTGGCGCAGGAGGCTGACCAGGCGACGCAGTTCCGGCGGCGGGGTGAGGGTTCGCCGGCGGCAGGCGGGCAGGGGCGCCTCCCGCAGGCCAGAGTCGATGACCCGGGTGGGCATCTCCAGTCGGGCTTCGCTGAGCCGGGGGCGATGGAAGGCCAGGAAGGTGACCTGCTCGGCCAGGATCTGGTCCCGGCGGGCGTTGATGGCCTGGACCCGTTGGGTCTCCTCGGCCAGGAGGGCCCGGGCCACCGCCACGTCGTGGCGGGCTTCGGCCAGCCGGTTGCCGATGGTGGCCAGGCGACGGTCCGCCTGGACGGCCAGGGCCTGCACCTGGGCCAGGGTCTGGCGACAGCGCTCGATGGCCTGGTTGTACTGGCGGATGCGCCCTTCCACCCGGCGCAGGGCCGCCACCAGGTCGTCCAACACATCCACCGAGGCGGCGAAGTAGCGGGCCTCGTCCGCGTCTTCCGGGTCGGGGTCGTCCAGGATGACCTGGAAGCCTTCCCGGCGGTAGTCGGCAAAGGTTCGGGCCGGTGCCACCTCTTCGCCCTGGGCGTTGAAGCGGGGCCGGCTGACCACCAGGTCGTCCACCTGGATGCCCAGGTCGGCGATGCCCACGACGGCTTCGAACTTGGCGGCGACCGAGGCCGCCTTGGCTTCGTTGGCCGGCGGGATCTTCATGCGCTCGGCCACGGTGACGGTGCGGAAGTCGTAGGCGTTGCCCACGATGGAGGGCTGCTCCACGATGGTTTCCTTGCTGGCTCCGGCTACGGCCTCGGCCCCACCGAAGAGCACGCCCCGCTCGCTGACTTTCTCCACAGAAGCGGTGGCCTTTTCCGCCAGGCCGCCGGACGTGACGCGTCCTTCCACGGTGGTGGCTTCGGTGACCCCGGTGAGCGTCCCCTCTTCCCGCAGCAGCCGGTCCACCACCAGGCCGCCCCCGGCGCGCTCCCGCTCCCGGAAGGTGCCCGCGCCCAGGAATTCGGACGAGGTGAAGGCCACCGCGCTGACCGGTTGGGGGGCGCCCACGGGCTTGAATCCCACCCCGCTGCTGGGGCTCTTCACCTTGTTCAGGAAGCGCTGGAGAAACTCCGGGTCGGGTTCGGGTGTCTGGCTTTTGACCTTGTTCAGATATTCCTGGATGCCCTCCTTGGTGGTCCGGGCGGATTCTTCGGTGGCGATGGCGGCCAGGGCCGGGGAGGTGGCCAGGCGGCTGGCATCTAGGGTGCCCCACATCAGGTGGCGCAGGCGGTAGATGTTGGTCTGGGCCCGGACGAAGCCCAGGTCCACCTGGTCATTGGCCTGGCGGACTTTGGCCTCCAGGAAGAGGATGAACTTCTCCAGCCCCAGGCGATCCAGCTCCGACAGCTCGTCGTTCTGGCTCTCTTCGTACAGCCGCCCCAGGAAGGCGGCGATTTCCCCCAGGTTGCCAAAATTGACCAGGAGCTCGAACTCCTGGTCGGTCATCCGGCCGTGGAAGATGAGGCTGTGGCCCATTTCGCTGTACTCGATGCGGCCGGCCAGCTCAGGGGGAAATGCCAGGGGAAAGATGCCCTGGGGCGCGCCCTGCAGGGAGACCACGGTCACATGTTTCAGGGGCGTCTGGTCGCGCAGGTAGTCCCGCAGGGCTTCCACGGCCAGGACCATCAGGCGGCTGCTATCGCCCTGGGGGGCCGGTTGGGTGCCGTAGGGCAGCTCCGGCTCGGCCAATTCGGGCACGCTGGGATCCACACCGTCGTCCGCGATCGCCTCGGCTTCCAGCGCATCCGGATCCGGGTCGGGGAAGGTGAGGGGTTCGCCGTGGATGGCCTGGAACAGGGCAGTGGCCACTGTCCGCACGTCCAGCCGCCGGCGCAGCCATCGGGCCCGACGTTGGACGAACTGGTCGATGGCCTGTTGAAATTCCGGGCTGACCGCCTCGATCTGGAGCAGGTGCGGGTCGAACCACTTCTGGGGAACCGGCACCAGCACCCGCACCCGGTCCGGTACGGAGAGGTCGAAGGGGGAGAGGGAGGCGCTCTCCGCGGTGGCCAGTTCCAACTGCTCCAGGGGAATGGGGACGGCGTCCACGGTGTAGGCGGGCGGGAAGAAGTGGTTGCGAGCCTCCCTGGCCTCCACCGCAGTGCGGGGCAACAGGCCGGCGGGCGGCAGGTAGTGGAACTCCTGGCGCAGGGTCTCCGGGGACGCGCCAGTGGCCACTGCCTCGGCCACCTGCTGGATGAACTGCTGGATGCGGGCCTGCCAGAGGAAGGGCGTGCCCGAGTCCGGCACCAGGGGCGGCCGCGCCTTCCGCTGTCCCCCCTCCCGCACCACCGCGTGGCGATCCACGAAGAGGGGCTGCCAGGCGTCGTCAAAGCCCACCAGCGCGATGGGTACACCCAGGCTTTCCCAGGGCAAGATCTTGCCAAAGAACGCCAGGCGCTCCGCCTCGAAGATGGTGTGGGCCAGGCGGTTGCGCCATCCGTCGCCGGGGAGGGGCAGGGGTTTCCACTCTTCGGGCCAGGCATACCAGACCAGCCGGCAGCCATCCACCGTCTGCCAGTCCTCGAAGGCGATGTCGCCGGGCTCCACCGGGCAGGGGTCGGTGGGATCGAAGCGGGCCGCCACTTCGCTGACCACCGGCTGCAGGACCAGCACCCCGGCCGGCGGCAGCGGGATGCCTTCATCCAGCAGCTCTCCCAGGGAGGGGCCCAGCCGTCGGGGCAGCAAGGGTTCGCCCACCCGGGCCAGGGGGGGATCCCCGGCGGGGGGCGCTTCGCCTGCCAGGAGGGCCACCGGCGCGTAGACGGGCACGGCGCGCACATCCATGCGCAGGTTGCGTACCACCTTCACATCCTCGCCGCTGGCGGCCAGCCCCCGCCCCACGGCCACGTGGTAGAACGCGGCGCTGCCGGTGCGCTCCAGGGCGACTTCCAGCCCGTGGATCACCCCGGGGGAGAAGGCCTGGCCCAGCAAGGCCAGGCGTCCGGCCCGGTTCTGCTGCTCCACCGTGAGCGCGATGTCGCTCAGGGCCCGGCCCGGGTAGAAGCGGATCCGGTGCCGCACCGCCGGCGCGGCTGCCCCCTCCTGCACCTGGGGTGCCATCTTAGGCTGGACACCGACGATCCGTTCACCTTCCATGGGGTTGGCCAGCGGTCTGACTTTCATGGCGCCACTTCCTTTAGCATTTTGTCCACAAACTCCGCCACGTCCTGGGGCGAGCCGGCCCGGATGACGGCTTCCAGCTCTTCGGCCAGGGCGGGCAGCCGGGGCGTGGGCGTCAGGCGGGCCAGGCGATCCAGTTCGGGAACCCGGCCGGATTGAGCCAGGCTCCGGGACAGGGTGGTGCTGGCCAGGTTGGGGTTGGCTGCCTCCAGCCGGCGGATCCCTTCGCCCAGCTCCACGTCGGCGAACCGCTCGGTCACGGCCAGGACGGCAGCCCGGTCGATGCCCGGTGTCCCTTGAGAGCGGCTTTCCAACTCCCGGATGGCGGCGTCCAGCAGGGTGCGGGAGGTGGTGAAGCGGGGGGCCGCCAGGGTGGTGATCAGCTCGGCGTCGGCCAGGGCGGTGCCCCGGCGCCGCAGGTTGCCGAAACGGGTGGTAAGGCCGAACTCCCGCAGCCGGTTGACCAGATTTCGCTCTCGTTCCCGCTCATCGGCCGTCAGCTCCACGGCAACGGGGGGGCCACCGGGTGCGGCCCGGCCCGTGAGGTTGCGCTGCCGCACGTACCAGAGGGTGGATGCGTTGTCCAGCAGAGCCTGCCAGAGCACGTCGGCCTCGCTGCGGGTTGTCTCCACGGGCGCGGCCTGGGTCAGGGCGGCCGACTTGAGGGTGGAGAGGGCCTGCTGGGGGGAGAAGGTGGCCCGCAGGTTGGGCGCGACCGGCCGCAGGCTGCGGGAGAGGGTGCCCAGCTGTTGCTGCAGACGGCGCACCTGGGGCCGGGGCACCGGAATCACCACCAGCACAGAGGTGGATGCCTGCTCCTCGGCCGAGAGGGAGAGGTCGATGGCCGGCAGCAGGAGGCTCTCTTCCACCAGGGCTGCCAGCTCATCGTCCGGGACGATGGTGAGGTCCGCGGCCACGCCTACGGGAAAGTAGATCTGGGTGAAATCTGCGGCCCGCACCGCGCCTTTGGGCATACGGCCCACGGGCGGCAGCAGTTGGAAGTAGTCGGCCGCGCTGATGTGCTGGTCGGCGTCCGCGGCGGCCCGGTCCGCCAGGAGTTCATCCAGCTGCTCGTGGTACTGCAGGACATGGGCTTCCCGGGTGGCCCGAGGAAGCAGCCCCAGGCCCAACACGTCGCCCTGGCCCAGGGGGAAGCCAGCGCCCACGTCCCGGCGCACCAGGTAGTTGTCGATCCACTGGACCACGTTGTTGCTCAGGGCCACCATGGCCAGGGGCAGGGCGCCGGTGGTACCCGGAGCACTGCCATCCAGGGCTGGGGAGACCTGGGGCCTGTCGCCGAAGATCTGGGCGGCCACCAGGCTCCGACGTCGGCCCGGTGCCACCGCCAGCCCCCCGGCCCCGGCGTTGTCCGCGAAGGGGATCAGGGTGATGGCGGTGGCCTCCACGATTTCGCTATCCTCCACCGTCCGTTTGGCTTCCAGGGAGGTGGGATAGGAGGCGATGGGGTTGGCGCTGAACTCCACCGGCCGCAGGGCGACGATGTACAGGCCCGTGAGATTGCGGGCGGGCTCCCGCGGCAGGCGCAGGAGGCCAAAAGCCGCATCCAGACGCTGGATCTCCGGGACATCGGTCAGGTCGACCTCCACCCCCTGGGTCAGCAGGACGCTCTCGCCCAGGGCCGTGATGCCATGGCCGGCGTCGATGTGGATCCGGCCGGCGGCGCTTCCCTGGCGCACCCAAAGGCCGTCCACCACGCCCTGGCCGCCCGCGTGGCCCAGATCCTGCTGGCGGCTGAGGAAGTAGACCTGCTCCCGGGTGAGATCCTCGGCCGTCAGGAAGCGGCCGTTGAAGTAGAGGGGCCGCCGCCGCAGGTCGTCCCCAATCAGGACACCGCTGTTGAGCAGTGCCGGGACCTCCACGCTGTCGATCCGCTCGCGGGCGGGGACTTGGGTGGTGTCAAACATGGTTGCCTCCTTTGATCACAGGCCCAGCCAGCGGGCCAGGGCACCGCTGGGGTAAACCAGCGGGCGGGCGTCATTGCCGACCTGGACAGGCTGCGTTCCCCGGATTGGCGGCGCAGGCGATGCAGCCGCGGTGGCCGGCAGCAGCAGCCGGGCCAGGAAGAGCGCGGTGGGATCCTGGCCCAGGGCATGCTCGGGCAGGGGCGTCAGCCCGCCCAGGTCGGTGAAGGCCGTGCCTTCCCGCCAGGCCTGCAGGATGGCCGCGCGCAGCGCGCCGGCCCGGTCCGCCGGGGGGACCGCGGCCAGGTCCGGCCAGAGGGGCTGGGGCAGGGGCGGGTCGGCCTCGGTCCGGATCACCAGCTCCAGCTCGTAGCCGTCCTGGAGCCGGGATGGCATGACCGCGTCCAGGGCGTTGTAGGGCCCGGCCGCGAAGGCCGGGGTTTTGCCCTGTTCGCAGACGGTGAAGCGGACGAAGAGGTCCACCACCACCGCCTCGTCGATGGTGATGCCGTCGCCCACGGTCACACCGGCCACCGGCGTCCCGTGTAGTCCCTGGCGCAGGGCCTCCGCATCCTGGGCCTGATACCAGCGATCCAGGCGGATACAGGCGGGCCGGGGCAGCTCGATCAGGCGCCCGATGCGGTCGATGGCCAGCCCGGGCTGCACCAGGAGCTGCTCCTCCCGGCCATCGGGAAAGTCCGGGTCCTCGCCGGGGGCCAGGGCTGCTTCCCAGTCCACCCGCAGGCCGGCGACCGTGCCGTGGCCGTGGAGATAGGCCAGGGCTCGGGCCAGCCGTCCCCGGTGATAGGTCTGTTCGTCGGTAAAATCGTCGGCGTCCAGCAGGATTCCTGTGGCGTAGAAAAGTCGCCGGGGGGTCTCCCGTGGGCGCACCAGTGGATCATCCCGTGTGCTCATCATTCCCTTCCCATCTTCTGCGGATTTGCTTCAGGCCTGGGTAGACGGGCATGCCCCGGATGGTTACCCGGGGCTGCCTCTCGTGTCTCATGGCCCTACGGAGGCGGCGTGGGATCTGTGTCGCCGGGCCGCTCCCGGACCACGACCACGGCCCGGGCCGGCGCGCTGCGTTGGCCCCGGTCGTTGACCACCACCAGCTGGAAGTGGTAGCGTCCTGGCCGGGTGGGCGCTTCCACCTCGACGCGGGGGAAGCGGGTGCGGATGGGCTGGTCCCGCTCAAACCTGGGCATGGTCGCCTACCGCTCCACATTCACCAGGGTCCAGACATATTCTCGGATGGTACCGCCGGCCACATCGAACGATCCTTCACCGCTGAGGGCGAAGGATTCGCCGAAGGGCACCTCAGACGGTGCCTCGATGACCGCGGTGGGGCCCGGGTCGGTGATGGTGACCACGGCCTGGGCCGGCGCCGAGACGTTGCCGTCGTCGTCCACCACCTGCAGCTCAAAGATGTATCGGCCGGGGCGCAGGGGATCGTTGGCGTCTACTTCCACCTCGACCTTGGCGTCGGTGGTGGGAACGGGTACTCCGATTTCAAACTTGGGCATGAGATCCTCCAGATTCAGGAATTATTCCACTCGTCGCCAGATGTAGCGGACGATGCGTCGGCCTGCCGGCGCCCAGGAGCCGCTGGCATCCAGCACAAACGGGGTGCCCGCAGGCGTGGGCGGGACGGGCGCCACGTGGGCCTGGGGCGGCCGGATGCCCATGGGGGTGGCGGGCAGGGCTCCCCCTTGTAGCCTGGGATCCAGGCTGGCCGGTCGCCCCAGGGAGAGCCCCCCGGCGGTGCCCACGGATCGGGGGAGGCGCTGTCTGCCTTCGCCCGGCCGCGGCCCGCCAGGAAGCCGCCCATCCTCTGCCCGGCCGAGATAGGTGTCCGCGCCCACCAGCGAGGCCAGCCCCACCAGCAGGGACATGCTGGCTTCCAGCACCTTGACCTCCACGTGGGCCGGCGTCTCCAGCGCCACGATGCGACGGATCAGGCCCAGATCCTGGGGCGTCACATCCTGGTGCACCAACACAGTGACCCGATGGGCCAGCCGGTCGAAAAAGGCCTGGACGGTGGCCCGCTCGCCTTCATCCGCCAGCTGATCCACCCGGAAGAGGGCCAGGAACTCCTGGCGGGCGGGCTCCTCCAACACGGCGGCATCGCCCAGAAAAAGGGTGTCGCCCACATAGGAATTGCCGCTGACCGTCAGCCCGGCCAGCAGGGGATCCTGGGCCCCCGAGAGCTCGGCGCCCAGGATGGTGGCAAAGGTGCGCCGCAGCCGCCAGTCCTCCACGATGACAATCTCGCCGCCAGAGACGCCGCCGCCCGTGGCCACCTCCAGGGCCAGGGCCAGGCCGGCCAGGGTGCCTCGCCGGCGGTAGAGTTCGGGCGCCCGGGCGATCAGGGCCCGCTGGCGGTCCGGCCCGTAAGCGGTGTCCAGGGTGACGCCGATCCAGCTGCCCAGCCAGGCCAGCGCCTCTTCGGGCGCGGTGCGGGGGTCGGTGAGCAGATAGCTGGCGGCGATGCGGTCCTCCAGGGGGGTGAGGATGCCCTCCATGTTGCCCAGAAAGCGCTCCAGGAAATCGGCCGGCGTGCTGGATTCCCCCGGCGCCAGGGATTCGTCCGCCTCCGGGCTGAAGGTATCCTCGTGGTAGAGGGCCGGCAGGTAGTGCTCTACGTAGGAGAAGCGGGAGCCGTAGGCCCGCAGCGCCCACAGCTCGGGGGTGGTGCGGCCGTCGCCCTGCAAAGCCACCCGGACGTGGAGATAGCGTCCCCGCAGGGTGCGCACCCGCCTGCCGCTGCGCTGGATGAGCACCGTAAACAGCCCCGCCCGTCCGGGCCGGCGAGGGCAGCGGATCAGGCCGGGGTGAAAGGGCAACTCAGACGGCCACGAGACCCAGGCGCCCTGGGGCAGCCGATCCCGGTGGCTGTCGGCGAAGAGGGGGCCAAAGCGGTGTTCGTGCCACTGGGCTGGATCCGCCGGCGGCAGGGGATCGTCGGTCGCCGCCAGGAAGACCTGGATGCCACCCCGGGCCGGGAAGTGGGCCTCCAGGTAGAGCCGATGCCAGATGGTCTGGGGCGAGCCACTGTCCAGGGGGAGGCGGCCGGTGGCTTCGCCCTGGGGGGCAAAGGCGGGCAAGGACAGCCGGTGGAGCGGCCGGGGAGCCAGGGTGCCGGCCTCCCGGGTAGGATAGTGGGGCGGGAGGGTCACGCCGTTGAAGAACGGGCCGCCGTCATGCTGCTGGAGGGGGTAGAAGTCCCCAACCGGGAGCACGGCAGGGCTCTCCTCTCCCACGGGGAGGGCATCCACGGGGTAGACCGGCGCCTCTGCCGGGGTCCCGGCCCACAGGACCGCGATGTGGCCTTCGGCGGCCCAGGCCATGCTGTACGGGTGCTGCATCCCCAGCAGTCGGACGGCTTTGTACCAGCCCAGGGGCTCTGCATTCCCGGGCGCCAGCAGGCGCACCAGCGCTTCCTGCCCCGTCCGCCAGCTCAGGACCGCCACTTGGCCCTGGGGGCTGCAGTCGATGGCCACGGGCGTTTCGTCGTCGGGCCAGGTCAGGTCCGTCAGGACGGTGAGTCGGGGCGGGTTCGGGTTTTCAGGACAGGGCCGGAAAACCTGGGCTGCATAGGCCGCGTAGGGGCGCTCGGGCAAGGGCAGGCCCTGGGCCCGGGCCAGGCGACGGTGGGTCCGGTCCAGCACCCAGACGCCACCCCGGGGGTCGGCCGCCAGGCGCCAGGCGTCGAAGCCAGGTGCGGCCAGGGTTACAGGGCGCCACAGGCGGTGCAGGTCGTAGAGGAGGAGGCGGCCTGCCATGGCCACATAGAGCACGCCATCGTGGCCCACGGCCAGGTCCGTAGGGGTACCGGACAGCGGCGGCTTGAAGAGGGTCAAAACGCCAGGGCCTGCCCAGGCCACCTGGATCGCCTCGGCCAGGGGATCCCAGTAGGCCCAGGTGCCGAAGCCATCCACCGTGGCGGGCACCTGCTCCAGCCGGGAAAGGGCCTCGACCTCGGCATCATCCCCGGGGGGCGCGCCCAGAGGATCCCCGAGCCGCTGGCTGGCCAGCCGCAGGGACCGTCGCTCCCGATCGTAGTGGAGTTGGGGCGGCGCGCCCGGAAGCGCCCAGTCATCCTCGTTTGCCAGCATCCAGAAACGCAGGCCATTGGCGTCCATCAGTAGCAGACCTCCGGTACCACGGGCACGGCCACGGCGGTGTCGGCGGCGAAGGGATTGGGGACGCCGCTCAGATCGCCTGGGGGATCCACGTCGGCCACCACCACCAGGGAGAGGAGCTCGGGCAGTTGCCAGCGGGCCATGGCCACTTCCTGGGGCAGGCCGGGATTGGGTCCGGCCACCGGCTGCCAGTCATCGCCCTGGCGCCGGAAGAGGCGCACTCCGCGCACCCCGCGCACCCCCTCCACCCGGGCCACGGCCACTTCCAGTTCCCGGTCCCGCACCGGGGTGTTGAGCGGCCAGCCGTTGCCCAGGGGGCCGCCGCCGCCCAGGGGCCAGAGAAAGCGTCGCAGGGCCTCCCGCACGCCGTTGAGGACCGTCTCCTGGCCGGCGCCGTCGGCGATGGTGATTCCCACGCTCACGCCCAGGGGCACGTACTCGCAGCCGATGACGTAGAGCTCCGTGGCCAGGGGGCGCCGCTGGTCCAGGTGGGCATGGACGGCCTCCAGGGTGGGCCGGTCCGCCCGGGGGTTGGGCGGCGTGGGCGTCTCTTTCAACGGCCACACCATCACCGAGACCACACCGGTGGCGTTGGGGTCTCGCTGCTGGGGGCGGAAGCGGGGCAGCACCTCCACCCGTCCCAGGCGGACGCCGGGTGTTTCGGCGGCCAGCCGACGATAGTCGTCGGTGGTGACGGCCCGATCCCGGTGGCGGAAGAGGGCCGGGATGCGTTGCTCTGCGGCCTCCAGGGTTTCGGCGTCCTCGCCGCCGGTGGCGGGCAGGGGTTGGGCCACCTTGAGTTTGGGAACGGGGCGCCCCTGGAGATCTACCGCGGTGATGGCGTTCAGGGAGCCGGCCGGCACGTTGCCGACCTGGCCGCCGCCCGCCCGCAGGAGGCCCACCCGGATGCGGCCGCCCAGGGGCGGGATGCGCCCCCGCACCCCATCGCCGAAGCGGACCGTGCCCGCCTCGCTGTCCAGGCGGTAGACCGGGTCATCCCGGCCGGCCAGGGCCAGGTCGTCGATCTGGCGCCAGGCCCGGAAGCCCAGGCCCGGCTCTTCCACCTGGAGCTGCAGGCTTTCCGCCTCGACAGAGCGGCCGGGTAGCTGGAGCTCCTGGTCGGCCCGGCCGTTGCTCTGACCCACGACCCGGTTGAAGATGGACTGGCGCTGTTCCACCTCCACCGCGTTGATGCCCACCCAGCTCAGGGCCAGGCTCTGGAGGGGGACCAGGGGCCGGAGGCGCAGCCAGGTGACTAACCGCGCCGCGCTCTTGGGATCGTCAAGGCGGGGTGGCTGGTCGCCTACACCGGCCTGCGGCTCGCTGCGCACATCGTTGCCGGGCGCGGCCAGGAAGCGAGCCGCAGGCAACGCCAGCCGCTGGACGCCAGGCCGGGTCAGGCCGGCCGTGGAGTCGGCGATCACGTCCAGCGGGTGGTACTGGGTGCGGCCGTTGACCGGGTCGAGGCCTGTCACCTCCCACAGGTGGGGGATGCGGGCCCGGGGACCGATGTCGGCGAAGAGGGCCGGGACTTCCAGGGCGGGGACCACGCCCACGCTGAGGAGCTGATGGCCGCCGCTGTCGCTGCGGCCCAGGCTCTCCCGGACGGCCTCGACCCCATCCGGGGTGGGCGCCAGCAGGGCCAGCCAGAGACAGCGGTCCACGGTATCGGCCACCAGGTCAAAGCCGGTCGCTTCTGCCGCGCCGCCTGCAAAGACCGGGGTGGTGACGTAGGGCTGGGGGCGGCGGTCGCCCAACCGATAGAGGACCTGCAGGCCCAGGAGGAGCTCCTGGAGCTGGCTGTCCCCATCGGTGGGGAGGGGGCGCTTGTAGTAGGCCTCGGCCTGGATGGGCAGCACGGTGAGCTCGGTGCGGGTTTCGAAGGTCACCGGGCCGGAGACTTTGGCCAGAGCCTGGATGGTCGTCGCACGGGTCTGCTGCTCGTCGTCCATGGCCACGGCCACCAGGGTGCGGGCCGGCCGGGCCGGCCGCATGGGCACGTCCAGCAGGCGCAGGAAGGCCAGCCGCTGGCGTTCGGGAATCAGGTTGGCCCGGTAGAGCAGCGTATCGGTCAGCCAGGCGAAGAGCTCCAGCAGGGTGCGGCCCGGGTCGCCCTGGCGGGGATGGGTCCACTCGGGCGTGTGGGCCGGGATGCGGCTGAGCAGTTCGTTGACCAGGTCGTCGAAGCTGCGGTCGTCGAGGGCAGGCGGACGAATGGGCATGGTCTATGCCTCCAGTTCCATGGTGAGACCCATCTGCTGCAGCAGGCCGGTGCGCCGCAGGCGGTAGGCGATCTCGATGCGCAGTTGCGCCGGCGCGTCGGGCACCTCTCGCACCTCCACCCGGTCCACCAGGATACGGCTCTCCCAGCGGTTCAGGGATTGGGTGATCACCTCGGCGATGCGGGTGCGGGTGGCCAGGTCGTTGGGCTGGTGGAGAAAATTTTCCAGGCCGGCGCCGAAGTCCCGGCGCATCAACTGCTCGCCGGGCCGGGTGCGCAGGATGACCTGGATCATCTGGCGGACGCTGGCTTCCAGGCTGGGGTAGTGGAGCTCGCCGTTGGCATCGGGCAGGGGCAGGAGCGGCCAGCCGATCAGTTTGGGTGGAAGGGTGGAGGGTGCCATGGTCTATTTGCTCTTGGGAATGGGCAGGCAGATCTTCACGAACAGCAGCCACCAGAAAACGATGTCCAACAGGGCCAGGAAGATGCTCAGGACGATAAACGCGCACAGGGTGATGATGGGGATGTTGAAGCTGCAGATCCAGTCCAGGGCCAGGCCCACCCCATCGGCTGGCCGGTTGCCGCCGAAGAGATCGTCCAGGTTGTTGCTCTGGAGGAAGTTGAACATCTTCTCCGGCACCCGGAAGGAGACGTTGGGCTTCAGCATCTTGACGGTCTCCCGCTGCTCCGGGTCGAAGAGGTCGGGCAGCGGGATCTGGACCGGCGGCGGGGCCGGGTCGCCGCTTTCGTACCAGGGTGCGATGGCGAAGGGTTGGCTGGGGGCAAGGCCCCACACCAGCCGCGGGGGGCAGTCCCCACCGGCCGCGTCCCGTTGGCGCACCCGGATGAAGGTGTGGAGCCGGTAGCGCCGCCGGGGCGTGTCGAACCGCCGCTCGCCGGCCACCACCCCATTGCGCCGCTCCTGGATCACGCCCTCCAACGCTGCCAGGATCCGGGTTCGCTGTCTGCCGTCGATCCGCCAGCGCAGCACAGCCGGCAGACTGACCATCGTGGCCGTCCCTGCCGGAGTGCCCGTGGCCTGGGCATCCAGTTGGGCCTCCCAGCGCGCGGCGCTGGCCTGCAAAAAGTCGCCGGCCCGGAGCTGCCCCTGCTGGCCCCCGCTTCCCGTCACGGCCAGCACCACCTGATTCAAAGCCCCGACGAAGCGCCGGGCCTGGGGGCCCGTCCCCAGCGCGTCCAGGTCCATCAGCAGGCGCAAAACGGTCATGACATCGGCCAGGGACGAGCTGCCCGGTGACGGCAGCGCCAGGGCCCCGTTGAGGAGCGGGAGCTCCCGGTCGGTCCCGACGGCAAAGAGGGGCGCCAGCAGGGGATCCAGCCCGGCCATCACCTGGCCCAGTTCCGCCTGGCTCAGGGGCGCGGGTGCCTGGCTGAACTCGCTGCTGGTCACCGGCAGGATCCCGTAGAGCAGGGTCTTGCCAGTGGCCGCGCAGACCTCCGGCGGCGCCACGAACAGGGGCACGGTGCTCTCGGCGGGCGGCTCCTGGATGCCCAGGGCCTCGGCCAGCCGACGGTTGATCTCCGGGTGGCCGGCCTGGAGGCGAGGGGGGCGCCGGGTCGGGTCGGGGTCCAGGGTTCGTTGATCGGGCGCCAGGGGAAGCCATCCTCGCCGGTCGCTGCCCAGGTGCATCCAGCCCTCCTCCAGCAGTTCCCCCTCTTCGCCCTGGAGCAAGGCACCGTCCGCGGCGGTGCGCAGCCGCCGGACCACCATGCCGGCGCTCTCGATCTGGCCAGGGGCCAGGCGGGGCATGCCGAATTCGTTGCAGAGCGCCTCCACCAGGACCACGTAGAAGGTTTGGTGGACGGGTTGAAAGAGCTTGAGGGTGGCCATATCCTGGAAGCGGGCGTCCCGGATGGCGGGAAGCTGGGCGGCCAGCCCGCCCAGGCCGCCGGGGCTCCCCAGCTCGGCCAGCAGGGCCGGGATCAGGGCCTGGACGCTTCGGGCCAGCAGGGTAGGCTGCGCCCCCTGGCCATCCAGGCTGAGTCCCCGCAAGATGTAGTGGTGATGGCCGTCTCCATTCGCGGTGGTGTTCATGGCGGTGTTCATGACAGTGTTCATGGCGTTGCCGTTCAGGCCGGCAGGGGTCTGGCTTACCATACGTTGCCTGCTCCTGGCGTGTAGCTGGGGCTGATCACGCTGTTGGTGATCAGGGTGTCGCACTGGACCACACCGGAAAATTGGGACATGCCCGCGGTGACGTTGACCATGCCCGCGGTGACCTCCACCGAGGTGGCGCTGACGGTGAGCTTGCCGCCGGTGTCGATGGTGACCCCGCTGGGGTCGATGGTGATGGTGGTGCCCGCGGCCACGATTTCCACCGTGCCGCCGCCGGTATCGGTCAGGGTGCCGCGAACCCCACCCGGCGTGGTGAACTCGATGGTGGGGTTGTCCTCCTCAACGATGGCGATGCGGGTGCCTGCCTTGCCCACCAGGGTCCAACGGTCCACCCGGTTGCCGGGCAGGCTCTCCGGCGGCCCGGCGTTGCCGTTCCACAGGCCGCCACAGACCACGGGCAGGCGGGGGTCGCCGTGGATGAAGGCCACCAACACCTCGTCTCCCACATCGGGAATGAAAAAAGCGCCCCGGTCGGCCCCGGCAAAGGGGACGGCCACCCGGGCCCAGATGGGGCCATCCTGGTCGATGGGGCCATCCCAGTTGAGCAGGCGGATCTGGACCCGGGCCAGGCTCAGGGGATCTTCCACCGAGACCACTTCGGCCAGGTAGACCGCCTGGAAGCAGCCGGCTGTGGCCGTGTCAAAGAGGGTGTGGGCATCCATCAGCGGCCTCCCCAGTAGGCACTCTCGGCCTCAAAGTCCGTCTCGTAGCCCCGGCGGGTGTCCCAGCGGTGGCAGGCGTAGGTGACGTAGTAGGTGTTGTCGAAGCGGGGGCCCAGGCCCTGGAGGGTGACGTGGGTGCCCACCCGCAGGGCCGGGTTGCCGTCCGCCGTGCCCCGCACACAGACAAAGCGTCGCGCCCGCAGGTCGAAGGCGGTGTCGGCCACGGCCTGGGCTTCATCCTGGCTGGTGACGGCCAGATGGCCCACGTGGTGGCGTCGCTCGCCCAGGGCTTCCTCCAGGATCTGGGCGCCCGTGGTGCCGCTCCCTGGCCCCAGGTGGGCGCCCCGGCCGCTGCCGGTCACCCGTTGCCCGTCCGCCGCGTCCCACCCAGTCACGGTGACTTCGGTCACCTGGTGGGCCAGATCCACCAGGACCCGGGCCCGGCGAAGCTGGCTCTGGAGCTCCAGGGTCAGGGCGCCCCGGCGGACTTCGCCCCGGGGGGAGACGTGCAGTTCCTCACCTACCACCTGAAGGTCGCCGTGATAGCGTTGGACAATGCGACGGAGAAAGGCCAGGTCGCTCTCGTTGAGCTGGACCTGGGTGCCGATGGGGTCGGTGAAGCCCGTGACCACGGGAGTCAGCCCCAGGTTGTCGGCGATCTGGCTGGCCAGGTCAGCGATGGAGACGTCGTCGTAGATGGCCGTACGGCGGGCCATCCGGGCCTGCTGCAGCCGGTCTTCGGCCAGGACCACCAGCTCCGGTGGGCCATCCCCCGGGAAGTCGGCCTCCAGCCCGGTGATGACGCCCTGGAAGATCTCCTGGGGGGCGCTCTCATCGCCGGCGTAGATGGCGATCTGGCTGCCCAGGCGCAGCAGGTCGCTGCTCTCGAAGGCCAGGTCGGCGCCCCCTTCCGGGTCGCTGGCCACGTTGCTCAGGCGCAGCTCCAGGGCCGAGAGGCCGCCCTCCCGCTCGGTCATCTCCATGCCGATGATCAGCTCCTGGACCCGGGCTTCTTCCCGGGTATCGACCCGCACGGTGGGGCGGGCGCTGTAGATGGCAAGGGCGCTCAAGGCGGTTTCGGTCATGGGATCCCTCAGTCTGCCCGGAGGCGGGCCTGGCGACGTTCCAGTTCTCGCATCTGTTGCGCCAAAGCGTCCAACCCGGGGGAGAAGGGGCCAGCCGGTTGGCCCTCTGCCCCTTCCTCGGGCGAGCGGTTCGCCTCTGGGGCGCCTGCCTCGGGCTGGCGCTGGATTTCACCGACAATTTCATCAAAAACGACAGGCATGGCATCTCTCCTGGGGCGAACCATTGTTCGCCCCTACATTCTGCATTCGCCCGGCCCTGGTGACATCGGGCGGGCACGGGGGCCCGCCCCTACGGGGTGCTGTCGAACTGCAGCCGGGCCCGCAGGCTGGCGTTGGCCCCCACCTCGGCTCGCAGGCTGGCAGAACCCTGGAGGCTGGCCTGGCCGCCGATGCCGAAGGAGGCGCCCACGTCGGTGCTGAGGTTCGCCGTGGCATTCACCGCCAGCAGCCGTTCCGGGTCCAGGTTGAGGGAAACCCGGGTATCCCGCCGGACGGTGCTGAGTGCGGTGAAGGCGCCAGCCGATGCGCTGACCCCGGCCGAGGCCCTGGCACCGGCCTGGACGCTGGCACTCGCGCCGGCTGTGAGTCCGGCCCCGGCGGAGGCGCCCAGGCTGACACCGGCTCCCGCCCCAGCGCTCAGGCCCGCGCCGGCTCCTGCACTCAGGCCGCCACCGCCGCCCACGCCGATGCCGGCGCCTGCCCCTGCACTGGCAAAGGCCACCGCCCCGCTCAGTTGGGCGGGCGGCGCTACCACCAGGGAATCCCCCGAGGCAAAGCGCAGGCTCTCCTGGCCGTTGGCCGCGCCGATGGCCCGGGCACCCCGGGGATCGCCGCTCTGGGCGGCGGCCTGGGCGGCATTCTGGCCGGGGCCGCCACCGCCGCCCTCCGCCGGGGCCGTGGGCACTTCCACCGCGGGCCGATTGGCCGCATTGGCCTGCTGGCTGTCGAAGCTGCCCGAGGTGTCTTGCGGGGCGAAGACCTCATCCTGCCTGGACATGACCAGATTGACCGTGGAGCGCAAGGGAATGCCGTTGGGGGCAAAGAAGTCGATGGTCTCCTTGAACGATTCCACCATGCCCCGAAACTTGTAGGAGCCCCACTGGAATTCCACCACGGGCGGCGCTTTCTTGTCGGCCCCCCGGGTGGGATCCATCAGCCGGGCCAGCTCCTGGGTGCGGTTGCGCACATCCTGGCCGTCCAGGGTGGTGTCGAAGACCAGCTCCATGGTCAGCTTGGCGGTACTCTCGCTCACGTACTGCTTCTTCTTGCTGCCCTTCCCCTTGTTCTGGAGGGTATTGGAGACGTCGTATTGTAACTTCTCCGGGTTGAAATCCACCGGAATGGCCTTGCCCTGGGTGGGGTTCCCCTGGCTGTCCAGGGGGAGGGGGGCAAAGCGTGCCGTGCGGAATTCGGCTTCTTCGGTCATGGGCTTCCTCCTGGGGCGATCAATTTCATGCCCTCATGGACCAGGTGGAGCTCTTCCACGCCCACCTCCCGGGCCGTGGCGTTGAGATCCGGCACTTTGAACTTGGTGGGCAGGACGTTGGTCAGTTCCCACGTCAGCCTGGGGCGGCCGGCGGCATCCTGGATGGTGATGGTGGCCGTCAGGCGGTAGGCGTAGGCGTTGGTGCGGGTGACAAAGTCGAACCACTGCCAGAGGTGCTGGGTCGTGGTGATGCCCCGCTTCAGGATGACGGTGCCAAAGGTGACCCGTCCGGCCCGTTGCACCGCGCCGAAGTTGCGGCCCCCCTCTTTGATGACATGGGGTTCCATGGTGGCCTCCAGGCCGCTGCATTCCGAGAACTGGCCGCTGCACAAGGGCACTTTGCCCTGGCTCTCCTGGAAATCAACCCGGAAGCGGAAAACGTGCAGCGGATCGGGCTGGCGTTCTTCGGTCATGGCTGCCTTATCCTCCTGGCGAGGCCAGGGAGACCTGGCCTCCCTCGTCCATGGCCAGCACCACCGCGATCTCCTCCACCGTGGCTGCGGCGTCGAACTGAATTTGGGCCACCAGGCGGCCGTTGTCCAGGTCGTTCTGGGTCATGGTGCTGCGGTCGCAGCGCACCTGGAACGCCTCCTCGGGGCTGCGGCCCCGCAGGGCCCCGGCCTGGAGCAGACGCAGAAGGAGCCGGTTCAGGGCGTCCTGCACCGCGGCCCACAGCCGTTCGCCCGAAGTCTCGAAGACCAGCCCTTCCCCCTGGCGGCGGGCCTCCCGCAGGAGGATGGCCACCAGGCGGTTGACGCCGGCCAGCCGGTAGCTCTCGTCCAGGGAGGTGGTGACGTCGGAGAGGAGGCGCAGGCCGTCGGGCGTCTCCCCCAGGGTGGTGACGCGCTCCACCAGCGCCCGGGCCGACGCGGCGTTCCCCGATCCCAGGGGGCGCTCCAGCAGTTGCGCCCGGTCCAGCCGGGGCAACAGGGCGTGGACATCACCCAGGCGCCGGCCGGCCGCGCTGCGAAAGGCACCCTGCTCCAGGGCGTTGTGGGCCAGGATGCCGGCCAGGACGCCGTCGGGGGGCTCTGCCTGTTCCGGCAGGGAGGCGCTGATGGCGGTGCCCACCCAGGGGAAGGCCAGCTGGAGGAAGGCGCTGGCGAGCCCCGTGGGGCTGGCATCCAGGCCGTGGGCCAGGGGGCCCCTCCCCTGGTCGATGAGGAAGCCCAGCAGGTGGCGCTCGGCCGGGCTGCCCGGTTGGGGGAGGGGAAGCGCAGCGATGAGCTGAACCTCCCGGCGGTGGCGGGCGATGAGTTGACCGGCCATGTTCAGGGCCCGGGCCCACTGGCCATAGCCCGCCTGGTCGCAGCGGGGCGCCCGCAGCCGCGCCGCCCCTGATGGGCCGGCCCCCTGGGCCGTGGAGGATGTCGGCGGGGACTCACCGGGCACAACAGCCGGGGTCCCACACTCGACCCACGCCTCCGGCAGGGGGAGCGGCGGGGGCAGGGGGGCGGGCGGCAACGGATCGGTGGCCACCAGGTCCGGCAGGTCCGGCAGGCAGAGCATGGCGACGTCGGGCAGGCCCAGGACGTGGCCCATGCCCCGCCAGCTGCGCTGCTCGGCAGGCTCCGACGCCAGCACGGTGGGGTAGCCGGGGATGAGCCGGGCCAGGCGCGCCTGGCTCTCCGCGGCGAGGGCGCGGCGTCCGTCCACGTCGGTGGGGTAGGGCCAGGGGTCGCCCACCCGCACCACGTAGCACTTGCGCCCCCCCTGGGCGAAGAAGGAACGGACGGCTGCGCCCAGGTAGGTGGTGCCCGACTGTCCCGTGTCGCCCAGGGGCCGCCGGTCCCAGGCGAAGAGACGGTCGAACTGATCCCAGCTCTCCAGGGGGACGGGGAGATCCAGCAGGGCGGCCAGATCCTGGTGGGGGTAGCGGACCACCGGCTGCCGGTCGTCATCCCGCCGCAGCCAACCCCGATGCTCCAGCCACTCCACCACCGGCCCGGGCACGGGCGTCTCCCGCCGGGCCACGAAGCCGACGAAACAGGCGACGTCGCTGCGGCTGGGCGCGCTTTCCACGATGGCTGGTTGTTCTTCAAAACGTAGACCGGGCATGGTTGCCTCGAGCAAGAGCAAATAATAATTAATAATTCATAATTATGAATTATTAATTATTGATCTAGCCACCCATCACTTTAGAGGATAACAAAAGAAGAGGTTGGTTTGAGACGTTTGATACACTGTTTGTAAGCCAACAAACCGTATCAAGGAGCGTCCTATGCAAACCAACCTCCATCTGTATCATAACGTATTGGCGCGACTTGGCCAACTGCTGCCGAGGGAACGGATCACGCGACGGC